>JAWCKT010000087.1:0-3998 GCA_038851515.1 Hadarchaeum sp. (SeqCode) | reverse complement strand
AGTTCGCTTCTGTGCCTCCGTGAGTTCTTCTACCCTTTGGGCCAGGCTGTTGAGCCTTTCTTCAGTTCGCCTTTGCGCTTCGGCAAGCTCGTTTAGCCTTTCTTCTGTTTTTTTCTGTGCCTCCGCGAGTTCTTCAACCCTTTGGGCCAGACTGTTGAGTCTTTCCTCGGTTCTTTTTTGTGCCTCTGCTAGTTCTTCTACCCTTTGAGTTAGGCTATTGAGTCTTTCCTCAGTTCGCTTCTGTGCCTCCGTGAGTTCTTCTACCCTTTGGGCCAGGCTGTTGAGCCTTTCGTCGGTTCTTCTTTGTGCGTCACTGAGCTCCTCTACCCTTTGAGCGAGGCTACTGAGCCTTTCCTCAGTTCGCTTCTGTGCCTCAGTAAGTTCTTCAATCCTCTGGGCGAGGCTGTTGAGTCTTTCCTCGGTTCGAGTTTGTGCTTCGGCAAGCTCGCTTAGTTTTTCTTCTGTTTTTCTCTGGGCCTCCGTGAGCTCTTCAACCCTTTGGGCCAGATTGTTGAGTCTTTCTTCAGTTCGCCTTTGTGCCTCGGCAAGCTCCTTTAACGTCTCTTCTGTTGCCCTTTGAGCCTGGGCGAGCCCTACCACCGCGGACTTGAGGGCATCAAAATCCTTCCGGGTGACCCTAATCTCCCGCATCCTGCGGTCAACTACGGCCACAATGGCACGATATGTCCTTTCATCTATGCCGGATTCTGGTTCCATACTTAATAGTTTAGTCCCGCTTTTAGGGCTACTTCAATGCCTTGGTGTTAGTGAGGGGTCGCCTAGGGCGGTCAAGAGAGCCTTGGGATTTATTACATCACACTACTCCGTACGATCTGTCTAAGCCTGTGGGCCCACTGGTCCAATTGCGGAGCACGTTTGGTCATCAAGAATCCGCGCGCATTGCGTCAAACAAGCTATTTCGAGAGGAGGCTTGTCCTCACCGCGGAGCAATCAATTCACCCAGGCTTTTGAAAAACTCATCATAAGAACCTTCGGAATAACGGACCGAGGCGAATAACTGAGGCAAAGAAGGAAAGAGGGGAGAAAAACACTGAAGAGGGAGGCCCCTTTTTAAGCCTCCCCCTTTGGCCTTCCAAATCAGGATTTAGTGTGTCTCAGTCTTCCCGCCACCAATGCAAACGCTACGAGCCCGAGGCCTAGCATTCCGATGGTTAGGGGTTCGGGCACCGGTGTAAGAAAGACGTCGTTAGCACACCATTCGGAATAGCCTATCACAAAGTGCTCTCCCAGCTGAATCAGATTCGCAGGAAATTGATATGTCAAGTAGTATCCTGGCGCCGTTCCATCCCACACAATTGAGATACCAGAGTTGGGTATTAATGTAATCCCCGTGTCAATTCCAGCTGGGTGTCCGCTGCGGAGATTCCATCCTGGAGCCGGCAGCGGAGCGAGAATGTATGTATAAGGACTACTGACGGAATAAAGAGACCCGTCTGAATTATCGTTTTGCGTATAATCACGCACATAATAGTTCCAAGACTGATAATCAGAATATGTTCCGTCCCAGTCAGAATTGATGAAGAGCGAATCAAATGGATTAACCCCGGACCAACCTGAAGGTATTCTAACCGGGGTGTCCATCTCAATCACAACCTGCCTGAGATATCCTTCCTCCACTGTAATACTTACTCCTTTAATATCCGTGATTTGCGGGTTACCTATTTCGTCATTCGGGTTTATGTACCAGCCCGGCCAGTTGGCATAGATATCATCATAGGTGTAGACTGTCGCACCCACATGCCAAACAAACGTCAGAGTACTTAAAACTGTCATTATGCCGAAAACCAGCTTTTTCATGACCACCCTCCTTGCCGAACTGTCATCATTTCTCGTAGTGTGTAATTTGCAAACGCCGTGCCATCTCAGCTTTTTTGTGCGCTCGGACTCTAGCGGTCAGGTAACCCATTAAAAATACCTATAAAATCCAGTGGCCCCTTAAAGCTTTTTTTTCTGCAGGGAGGCCTCTGAATCGGGCTTGTTAAAGTGTCCGACACGTCTCAATTGTGTCGTGGTGACCTATGCCGAACGTCTTTGCCGAGAGGTGGTACACTCGGCCATCCAGTGCCCAAGGAGCGTTTGGAAGCCGCTATTGAAACCCTTTTCATGAGCAACCTACCAGCCTGACTACGAACCCATCTTTACTAATTCATGAGCAAATTAAGCCTCGGTGTGGATGTGTTGGCGAAAACTTCATCTAGTTTAAGATTCCTCTCTCCGATGAAGTGATGAAGTTTTTAACGTCTACCAAATTTAGGACCATTACTACCTAGACCCTCGCTTCCTTCTAACAATGTTTCGAAAGATTCTTTAAGGGTTCCTCTAGCGATATGTGCCTGGACCCTTAAAAGATCTCTAATGCCATCCCTGATCCGGTAAAGCTCTACCACCGTCCTTAAAGTTTCCTCCTTGTCCACTGCCCTTCCATCTATTACCCACTCCCCCACCCCTAAGGTATCAAAGACGCCTTTGAACTTTCGACTGTAAGCTATTCCGACACACGGTACACCTTGGGATAAAGCTGCGATACACGAGTGCATTCTCGAGCCTATGAAAAACTCGCTCTTCCCTATAATCCATTTGAGTTCCATACAGTCGTAGCTTCCAACCACAAGCCTCACTCTGCTTTTTGCCTTTGGCCTCAGCTCGTTTATAACTGCCCGCGATGCATCTAAATCGTTCTCCACACCCTTCCATGGCCCATAGGTGTGGGGTACGAACCAAACCTCACCCTCCCACTCCTCAAGGAGCGTCTCCACAAGCTTTGGGAGCATTCCCCTGTAGTCCAACTTGAGGCCGAACATGTTGTCTCGGCTATAGCCCCCGTTGTACATGAGGCCGTTTACATTTAGCCCGATAAATCTAGGAAGTGGCTGTCCTTGAGGAAGCCCTGGCTCCACATCTATTTTTTCTGGCTCGATGGGCTGTAAGGAAAACGCCACATCTGGACATAGAATCACCTCAGCACCCGGCCTTGCCATGCGTTTTGCTAGCTCAAGGCTTTCCCTGTCTCGTGCCATGATCACAGGGGATCGCCTGAATAGGAATCCTGCAAGGGCTTTTGAGACGGGGTTCCTGAACGGCCCAAAGGTCTGGGGAAATTGCACGATCTCGCCTTTTACCAAGATGACACTCAGGGCTAAGGCAAAGCCATGGAGAAATCGGCCCATTCCGTATATGTCGGAAAAGCTGTCACCTCCCCTTATATCCCCCACCAGGTCAGCGCGTTCCAAGGTGGAGATCCAGGGCGTAATGCGACTCAGGGGCTTTCTTAGCCACTTAAAAGGGCTTAGCCTATAGATCATGGCTGCTAGGAGGATCCAGGCCAGATGCTCTGTGGGTCTTGCCTTGGGTGAGAGCCTGCAGTTTACGACCTCGACATCAAGAGTCCCTTCTGAGAGCCTAAATGTGAGCCTCTCGGGCCTGTGGTGGCCCAACATCAAAAATACCTTACCTCCTCTTGCCCTCCGGTAGCAGAGTTCGACAAGGGATGTGCCAAGGGCCTGGACTCCCCTATTCCCCACGGTCACTGGGGCGCCCAGTATGGCCACATTCAATGGACTCGTATTGTTGGAGACCTTTGCTGCCTCCATGCTGTTATGTTCAGCCAAGATGATCGCCCATATGTTGGGAAGTGTAATGGCTATCAGATTTCCACTACGCAGTCGTCTCCTATCATGAGGCACAGGGCATCTGTGAGGGTTGAGTCTTTTTTTCTCACAACCGAGTTCTTCCCCACAACCGAGTCCTCAAGCCTCTTGACCTGCTCTATGCGGCAGTTGGGAAGTAGCACCACATGCTCAATGGATGAGTCCCTTATCTCACACCCATCCCCAATGCTAGAGAAAGGCCCTATGAAGGACCTCTCAACCACAACACCCTCCCCCAGCACAACAGGACCCCTTATGATGCTGTCTATGACTTTTGCAGAAGGCGGCACAACTACTCTTCCTGTCACATCAGATGTGCCCTCAATCCTT
>JAWCKT010000086.1:0-4083 GCA_038851515.1 Hadarchaeum sp. (SeqCode) | reverse complement strand
TTCTGGCCGCTTCTTCCACCATCTCCCTAGTCTTGGAAATCACCTCCTCAGCAAGTTCAGTTGATGTAGCCTCTATCACTACCGCTAGATCGTTGACTCCGGCAGCAGCTACTTCGTCGGTCAACATGCCTGCATCCTTAAGTAGATTTTTGTTGGCATCAGTTGCCATCACTACGGCGGCCTGTCGAACGCCATCAAGCATACAGAGTTGTTGGGAGATTCGCATTAAAAGTATTGAATCGCGGTATTCACCCCGATAAACAACACTTCTTAAAACCATTATGCTACCAATTTTAAAGTGTTTGAAGATGGATTATAAACTTTTTCATAAAAATCGGGCTTAATTTTGAAAGTTGTAAAAGTTCAAACGGCATGCTTTCATACTGTTCAACATTAAAAAAGATTTCGAATTAAGGGCAAGAGATAATTTCAGAAAAAGCTTAAGTTCAGGTTAGGTCGCCACAGGTGCAGAAGACCTCATACAGAATATCGTACAGCTCCCGCATGCCGTAGCCGGTTTTAGCGCTTACCTTCACCAGCCGGGAGGCAGGGAGCAGCTCGGGAAGCGTTCGTGATAGCTTTAGCACCAAGTCCGTGGTCAGTCCGCTGGTTTCTTCCAAAATCTGCTTTTCCATAGTCTCGCTGTCGCCGGCGATTTTATCGATCACAGCCGGATCTTGGAGAAGGTCGATTTTATTAATGATGTTGATGGTCGGTGTCTCCAACCTGAGTCCGATGGTCAACCCAAGCAACGTGGTGAAAACCAGCCCCATGGTCCTAGCGGCAATTCGAGCATCGAACAGAAAGAGCGATAACGTCTTGCCGTCCAAGAGAGCCGTTATTTCCCGTCCACCGTGGAAGAGGAAGACCTCCATCTGCCCCGGGGTGTCGATTATCCTGAAGTCGGCATTAATTTTGTTTATCAGTTTGGAAAATTCATTCGCCTTTTCCTCAAGTAGCTCAGAGGCCCGGACCATCGCTCCGTTGGGACCGAGTCCTTCATTTCGCATTATCCTTTCGATGGTGAAGTGGTCGCGGACATCGAAGCTCGGCCGGAAGGGAAGAGAATCACATCCCGGGTCGAGGTTGATGTAAGCCACTTTTTGTTCGGTGTTTTCCTCGAGCCATCTGCCAAAGGTATGTGTTAGCGCTGTCTTGCCAGCGCCGGCGGTTCCGATGATTATCAGATTGAGCGAGCGCATTTATCAAAACTTGGCGTGTTAGAATTTTACCCTTGTGGGTTACGACGAGAAATTGCGGCCGGAATTTTTTGAGGTTCCAAAACGATTAATAAACACAAGTATGAGGAGTATTGGGTCTCGATGAAGCCACGAGGGATCGCACCCATCGTTATTATCGCGGCAGTAGTAATTGTGGCCTTGGTTGCTGGATTGGGTTATTTTTTCATCATCCAAAACCCATTACCATTGGCGCCCATTTCTGAGACATCGAGTCCTTCGCCCTCGATGACGTCAACGATTACTCCCCCAGCTTCTCCGTCTTCAACTCCTAGCCCGACTCCGCCAACAGTGACCCCGCCACCGAACCCACCGCCGGGAGGCACGATTACCGTTGAGTTTGTGAAATCTAGCTACAAAGTCGCGAGCGGAAACACCTCTGGCTGGTTCCACACCGGGCAGGACGCAGACCTCATGCTTTCCGGGTTCGATTTCAACAACTCCGGTGGGCCTCTCATGTTCAACCACCCCTCAGGAATAACCACCGACGGTCAGCGGCTGTTCTTGGCCGACACTTTCAATAACAGGGTGCTCATCTGGAATACCCTGCCGACGGGAAATGTGCCGCCCGATCTGGTGCTGGGCCAGAAGGACTTCACCTCCAACGATCCCGGTTCAGGCCGAGACCAGCTCAACTGGCCGTTCGGCGTGGCCACGGATGGAAGACATCTGGTGGTTGCGGATGTGAACAACGCCCGCATCCTGATTTGGAACACCATACCGACACGAAATGGTGCTCCGGCCGACATTGTGCTCGAAGGCGGGGGAGCTGCCTGGACGGAATCAGGTAACCGCAATCTTCCCGGGGCCTCTTGGTGCGTGTGGACGAACGGTCAAAAGTTGGTGGTGAGCAATACTTGGTGTGGTGCTTCAGTACTCATCTGGAACGCCTTTCCCACTAGAGATAACCAGCCAGCTGACATCGTGCTGACCGGTGGGGGTGATATGGGTACACCCAGACACATCACCAGCGACGGCAACTGTTTGATAGTGGGCGACCACAACGCCAAGGTGGAGGGAGAGTCCAGTTTTGGGTCCTTCTTCTGGAAAACTTTCCCTACCTCTGATGACCAGCCATACGACTTCTTCATGTCCAAGGGGTTCGGCTGGCTGCGGGGGGCGTTCCTGAGCGATGGCAGGCTCTTGTTGATCGGAGGGGACAGGAAGGAGCTCAGGATCTGGAATACTTTTCCCCAGGATAAGAATGACGAGGCTGACATCGTGCTGGAACTTGAAAGCGCTGGGCTGGTGGGACATGACTATGAAGGGGTGGCCGTGGCCGGTAACCGGATCTACTTTTCTCAAGGCAACCTGAACAGGATCATCGGTTACAATTCTGTTCCCACATCCCAGAACCAAGTTCCGGATTTCATCATCGGAAGTCCGGATTTGTATACCAACACCCTCGACTCAAACTTCATCATCCAGAACGGAGTGCCAGCCTCCAACGGTAGAAACCTTTTCGTGGCCTCGGACTTTGACCGGAAACTCTATGTCTGGAAGAGCCTGCCTGACCAGAGCGGCGCTTATCCGGACTTGGTATATAGGCTGCCCGATCAACCCACAGATATCGCCCTTTACGAAAATACTCTCGCACTGGCCACCCTCGAGGGCAAGGTTTATATCTGGGAGAAACTTCCACTTGGCGGCAATCTTCCGGATAAAACTTTCGATAGACAGATCGGGAGTATAAGTTTTCAGGGGCTAAGGGGGGTAGCGCTGGATGGCAATTATTTTTATCTGGCTGACCACAATGCCGGAAAGGTTTATATCTGGGAGGGATTGCCGGACGAAAAGACGAATCCATCGCCCAAGTTCACGCTAGAAGTAAGCGGTGTTTGGAGATTGGATTCCGATGGGGAGTATCTGGTGGTTGACACCATTTACGAGCAGTCGGTCAAGGTTTACCGGGTGGCTGAGCTCTCCAGTAACTCTGCTCCAGCGGCTTCCGTAGGCGGACCCGGAAGGATGAACCTGCCCCAGGCCGCGACCGTGAGTCACGACCACCTTTTCGTTGCGGACTCCGGCTTCAATCGCGTGCTGGTCTGGAATAGCATTGAGGAGGCTATCGACGGCAAATGGCCGCCAGACGTGATCTTGGGGAAGGGGGATCTGGAAGATCGTCAGCCAAGAATTGGGCGAAACAGCTTTTACAACCCCTCCGGAATTTGCTTTGACGGCAGCTACTTATGGGTGGGTGAGTTCAAGTTCTCCAACCGGCTGTTGAGGTTCAGTCCATCGTAAAAAAATAAGGTTGTTTGGTAAAGTTCTAACTCATCAAAAGTGAAAAAAGGACGGTTCCCTAAAAGTTTCACAGGAGAGGATGTTAACTTTTATTGGGCTGGGGCTTGGTTCCGAAGGTCTCTCGCTACAGGGACTCAGGGAGGCGCGGGATTCAGAAGCTGTTTATGCTGAGCTCTACACTAGCCTGCTGCCCGGGTTAAAGATTGCGGAGCTGGAGCGGAAAATCGGAAAGTCGATCAAGATAGTCAGCCGAAGGATAGTGGAGGAAAGCCCTGGGGAAATTTTGGAAGCCGCCAAGTCTAGAAGAGTATCGTTTCTGGTCCCAGGAGATCCAATGGTGGCGACCACGCACGTGGACTTGCGCCTCCGCGCCGCGAGGGCCGGCATCGAGACCAGAATCATCCACGCTGCTTCGATAGCCTCCGCGGCTGCTGGGCTCCTCGGCCTGCAGAGCTACAAGTTTGGTCCTTCGGCAACTATTCCCTTTCCAGACAACCCTTCGACCAGGCCCTACGAGATCTCAGCGGAAAACCTGAAAAGCGGCTGGCACACGATGCTTTTCCTCGATTTAAGGGAGGGAGAGAGGGCGATGACCGCCAAC
>JAWCKT010000085.1:3795-4112 GCA_038851515.1 Hadarchaeum sp. (SeqCode) | reverse complement strand
ATAATATGACGGAGGTGCTCAACTGCATCGTCTTCGACGTTATGAATAGAGGGGGACAAGCTCGGTACTGAAGCGAAGGCTAATGCCAAAGGTGCGTCATTGACATGTTTTAATTCTGAAAGAAGAAGATGTCGTCGTTCTCGCAGCTGAGCACAATACTGAGTTCTCCAGTTAGTATAAGCGTATTCCACATCTAATTCATCGAAAATTATTAAAAGACCCGTAGCCCCCATTACAGTGGCAAAATTTGCCCAATTTATCAACAATTCCCGAAACGCCTTAAAACGCTCTGCTACCCTTGAAGCCTTGAGAATTGG
>JAWCKT010000085.1:0-3774 GCA_038851515.1 Hadarchaeum sp. (SeqCode) | reverse complement strand
TAAGCCGGGCTCCCTTGATTTGCAGTTCTTTTATTATATTTTGCCTGATTGCCTCTCTCAGCCAAAAGGTTAATCCTTCAGGTTGGTTTGAAGTGGGGAATCGTAATGCATTAGTGACTTCTCCCATCAGCTCCATGGGCTTGGACAAAGAGGTGGAGTGCCCGTCCATGATAACGGCAGCTGAAGCAAACCCGCGCTTTCGGGCTAAAGCTTGCAGTAAGGTGATGGCATGGGTTTTTCCGCTCCCCCAGGCACCTTCGATCAATAAAAACGAAGGATATTTTTTTGAGGCTTTTTCCAATAACTCTTGGAATTTTTCCTCGATCCCCTCGGTGGCAACACTCAGATAATGAACCTGAGCTTCCAAAATCTGCCCCAGCTTTAAAGCATTGATGCCTTGGCGAGCTTCAAAGTTAGATATTTCAGTAGGGCGAGCCAAGGGACCAGACGGTTGTGGTTTAGTCAAAGTTGGCCTAAGTTTTAAAGGTTCGCCAGCCGGAGTTTGAGATAATTCCTCTGCTGGCACGGTCAACTTGGCAAAACCAAAATCCACCCGCAAATCGATTTTCCCCGGCCCCGGTCTTGGTATCACCAATTTGACGGTTCCTTGTCCATACTTTGGATGATAAACAACTTGGCCGATCTTCACGGTTCCAGTTCCTGCTCATCCTTTTGCTTTAAATTTTCAAAAAAACCCCGATAACGATCGCGAAGTTCTTCCTCCAAAAATCGACGTTCTCCCTGATGATATTGGAGATCCAGAATATTAACACACGCTTTCACAAATAGACGCCGAGCATCAATTTCTAGGCTGGACTGAGAAGCCACCTTGGCCAAAGTTTCTATATTTTGTTTTTGGATGTTTCGATCAAACCGGTGCGCACGGGATAGCTCACCTAACTCTAAAAGTTTGAAGCCTAAATCCTGTAAGAGTTTTTCTTGGGAAGCCACCTTGTCTAAATGGATTTGTGGGGAGAAATCATTTCCTTCTTCAAATGAGGCACCACCAACCGCTAGCCGTTGTTCCACGGCTGGGTATTTGCTTAAAAGATCAATAATATCAGGGACGGCTGCAAAGAGACCCAAAAGCGGGACCCCCTCTTTTACGCTGGCAGGTTGATCTAGCATAACTCTTATAGCCGCAAGTAACCGCTGTAACGCTTTTCCTTTCGCACTGAACAGGGTTTCCACCTCATCGAAGAGGAGAACCACCCCCTTTGCCCCCGCCTCTTCTTTAAGAAAACGTATGATGGAGAGGAGCAAATTCCTTCCCAGTTCATTTTGATCTTTTTTAGCAACCCTGGCCAGTCTCAGGCTTTCACGTTCTTCTTTGGTGAGCGTGTCAATTTCCCCCCGGAGCCACCTTAAGGCCGGTTCCCCCGCAACAGTTGGATCCGGGAATAACTGGGCCCGCAAAGCCTCACTCATTACTCTCCCCAAAGCAAGTTCGGGATAATCTTCTTGTGACAACGCCTTTAACCACATTCCTAGAGCCGCCTCGGGATCCGGAACCCCCCGAATTCTTATTTGATCGTATTTATAATTAATCACGGCTCGCAAAAGGGATCGGGTGCCAGGCTTCTCCTCTCCGGGAAGCTGTAAGTTTTTCATGAAAACCCGATAGACGTCCATGGGGTTCTCAAAACTCACCCCCTCAGCGCAGGCAATATACGAGACAGCGAACCCTTCTTTTAAAGCGCGACTCCCCAAAGCCATCAGAAAATGCGTCTTGCCGCCGCCATAAGGAGCGATGACCAATTTAAAATGGGCACTCCTTTGAGATAAACCCTGGAGATACACCTTCACCAGTCTTTCTATCCAAGGATCAATAGCTACCGTATAAAGAGGGAGAACCTCAGCAGCATATATCAGTTCACCGGGCGCCTTTCCCTCTTCTCCCAATCTTGCCCAAATGTCCAAAATTGACTGGCGATCAATAGCCATTTTCAATCCTCCCCCTGCTTCAGAGGGCCTTGGCGATTCTGTTGGCTGCAAACTTCACAAAGTCTCTGACGGCTCCCACCCGGATGGACCGGGCGAACCTGTCCGCCTGGCCCTTAAGTTCGGCGCTTAGCCGCTGGATCCTCTCTTCATCAAGGCCTGCCTCTTTGCCTACCGATATAAGGCGCTCTGCCAGCAATCGGTAAAATTCCGGGTTCTCCGGATTTGGGTGGGTCAACTCATCGATATTGACCCACACTGCTCTGGGATTGGCAAAATTTATTTCTCCTGACAGCCGCACACGCTCCAAACGCTGACTGAGGGCAGCCAAATCCTTTTCGGCCTCTTCCAAGAATTCTTCCACCACCGTAAAATAAAGCGCGCATCCTCGGAACCCACCCAGGGCCAGGTGATCTACCAAGTTGCGTAAGTTGGCCCAGTACTGTTGGCGTGACCTGATGCTAAGTTTAGATATGTTTCGGGTTTTTTCAGTTTCATCAAATAAAATCAGGGTTCCGGGGTATCCCAAAGACAACGGGAGAGAAGCCAACGACCGCAACCATGCCGGGGCAGTTCGGTTTGTCAATTTGCCCAATGGACGAGGGAGCCAGGGATATCGATAGTACAGCTGAGTTATCTGTACCCGGCTGCCGGGATGATGCACGAGGAGGGCTTTCAATTCCTGTTGTAAGTTACTATATTGATCATCAAGCAGGCTTCGGCCGTACGCCACCACTGTATTTCGAAAATCGCTGGCCAGAAAGGAATCCTGATTAAGTTTTTGAAGGAGTTCCAAGGGAGTGGGCCATTTATTAACAAAGGCCTCTATAATCGAGTCCACCCCTTTATTAATAAGCGATTCATGCACATTCCCTGGTGGTTCCAAATTAACGGCTATTTGGCGGTACGTGGCCGGTAAATAAGTGAAAGGTGAGTATTCCGTTTGACAATCTATATAAGCCGTAACAAATCCTTGATGTCTGGTAGCCTCCTGCAGGGAGAGAAGGAGATGTGTCTTGCCCCGGCCATAAGGTGCATAGATGAAGCGCAACTCTGCCCCGCCTGCCTGAAGAAAAGGAAGGGTCTCACGCTTTAAACGATCGAGGCTGTCATCTAATCCCACCGCCAGCCGGAGGGCGCAAGGTCCATCCGGAGGCGTGCCGCTTTCCGCTAATCTGGCAAGAATTTCTATGGCATCCATCAGGTTTCACATTTGACGATCCTGAAATGCGCGATTTGTGGCCCTGATCTATCCACGGATTCCAAATTCGGCAAAATCATAGCAAACTGAGCTTCCCGCATGGACGGAGTCCTGGTCTCCACCTTTTCTCTGTCACACCCCCATTCTTCCCTGCCAAACCGACTCAGATCATAGACGAATTGGGCTCGAGAGTAGGGATGGAAATGCTTACTGTCTGGTTTTTCCATGAATTCTCGATTAGCGAGTTGCCTCGTCAGGACAAACACCGGAAAAAGCTTACGGATGGGCACCCAGTTGTCTCGATGGTTGATCTCTTCTTTGAGTATGGAGTAAGCATGCTTCAGGAGACGGAAAAATTCTTGCCGATCAAAGGGCTCCTTCTCTAAATCAGCCAACGTTTCTTTAATCGTGGTAAACAGGCGGGCACCGTCTACCTCCTCCAGTTCCTTTAGCTTTTCGCTGCCGAGTTCCAAAATTACTTTCTGATCTCGATAAACCACCTTAATGGGGCCGATGCGATCATATTGGTCAAAGCGCTTGTGCGGCAACCCTGCTTCTTTGGCGGCGGCGAGAAGAGATTCCCGGCGTCTTTGCAATAATTCCTGGTTTCTGGCTTCCAGTTCCCTGATAAG
>JAWCKT010000084.1:0-4148 GCA_038851515.1 Hadarchaeum sp. (SeqCode) | reverse complement strand
TGAGACAGCTGGGGGTCGGTGCAATTGTGGCCAAGTCGTTCGCCAGGATATTCTACCGGAACAGCTTCAACGTTGGGCTTCCTGTCGTTGAGTGCCATGAGCTTCCCGATCGGGCGAAGCAAGGTGACGTACTTGAGATAGACCTAAGAGGAGGATTGATTGTGAACCGGACCACTGGTGAATCCTTCAGGGCCAAGCCCGTTCCGGAGTTTCTATTACAGATGCTAGAAGACGGCGGCTTGGTCGAGCAGTACAAGAAATTTGGTGAGTTCAGGTGGAGCACGTCGTCACGCTGATCTACGGTGACGGGGTCGGCCCGGAAGTCATAACTGCGGCGAGGAGATGTATTGAGGCCACCGGCGCTAGGATAAAATGGGAGGTAGTTGAGGCCGGAGCTGAGGTTATACCTAAATATGGTACACCGCTTCCGGAGAAGGTCTTGGAGTCGATAAAGAGAAATGGTGTGGCTTTCAAAGGACCTATTACCACGCCAGTGGGCAGCGGCTTCAGAAGCGTCAACGTGGCCCTGAGAAAGGAACTTGACCTCTATGCCTGCCTGAGGCCTTGCAAATGGTATCCCGGCGTCCGCTCCAGATACACCGGCGTTGATCTCGTCGTGGTTAGGGAGAACACCGAGGACCTTTATGCGGGCATTGAATATGAGCCCCGAAAGCCTGAAACCGAGGAGTTCATCAGATTTGTCAGGGAAAGAAAAAAGGCAGTTATTCGTGAAGGTTCTGGCATAAGCTTGAAGCCGATTTCACCAGCGGCCTCTGAAAGGATAGTCAGGTTTGCCTTTAACTACGCCCGGCGGAACGGCAGGAAGAAGGTCACCGCGGTGCACAAGGCCAATATTATGAAGTTTTCCGACGGCGTGTTTTTGGAGACGGCAAGGAGGGTGGCAGCCGAGTTTCCAGAGATTGCTTTTGAGGACAGGATTGTCGATAACATGTGCATGCAGCTGGTACAGAAGCCTGAATTGTATGACGTAATAGTCGCACCCAACCTCTACGGTGATATTTTATCAGATCTGTGTGCTGGGCTGGTCGGCGGCCTAGGCGTTGCCCCCGGTGCCAACATTGGAGACCAGGTGGCAGTTTTTGAGCCGACTCATGGCAGCGCCCCGAAGTATGCTGGGAAGAACAAGGTCAACCCAACGGCAGCTGTTCTTTCCGGAGTTATGTTGTTGCGCTATCTGGGGGAGCTGGAGGCTGCGCGAAGGTTGGAAGAGGCTGTGGCTAGTGTCATAAAAGAGGGCAAGCGAGTTACCTACGATCTCAAACCAGATCCAGAAGACCCGACTGCGGTAGGTACTTCTGAGATGGCAGACGCAATCATTGAAGCGCTGTGTTAGTTTTGGACCGGTGATAAGGGGCTCGGTCGGTTTGTAAATAAAGATGATTGATTATCCGTGTCAATTTCATAAAAGCCTAGAACTTCCCGTGTTTTAAATTTGGCTCAGATTTTTTATTTATCCCTTCCAGAGCCCCAGAGCCAGCCCGAAGAGAAAGGCGACTGAAGAGTAAGGCAAGACGTTAATCCATCCGCTGCCGGCTTCGTAAAGTTTGGGCAGCATTTGCATAGCCTTATCAAACAGATCGTGAAAGCTCAGGCTCAGTGCTCCGGTAGCAACAAGGACGAGGATGAGGGCGATGAGAAGTACCATGAGGTTAAAAGCTTTTTTAATGATGGCTCCGACTAACAGCCCTATGATAAAAGCTGCAGCTATGGGCACAACCCAGGCAAATTCCGCGAGTTCCATTTTCTCCACCATCCACTTTTACAGATCAAAACTTAAAGCTTCTTTCTTCTCGCCGTCTACTTTTTGGAAGAGGCAAGCTTAAAGCCGAATTGATGGATTAAAAATAAACAGTGGTTGCATGAAAAAGTTTATTCCAACTCTATTGGTGTTGGTTCTAGCCGCGATTGCATTTGCTTGTTTAACTTTTGGGTTTTATTACGAGTGGCCCGACTATGTACATGTTGATTATGGGATTCCTCTCACGTGGGCCACCCATACTTACATCACGATAATCGGGCCGCCAGCAGCACCTTGGAGGGTTGACCTCTTGGCCCTACAAATAGACCTGATTTTCTGGTTTGGGTTAATCGTATTGGCGGCCCATGTCGGGAAAATTTTAGTGAGATCAGATTAGGGCACTGAATTTTAGCTGTTTACCCTTTGAGGATAGTTATCGCTTTTTTCACCGCCTGTCTGGCGTTTTGCACGAGCTTCTGAATATCAGCCTCGCTAGCGTTGTTCAGATGAATCCCGGCAGAGGCCACGACGACGCGGTTCAGTTCTCGGGCTAGTTCCTCGGAGGCTGTTTTGGCGATCCCGTCGTCCTTGTGTCCAATCAGAGTGAAGGTGGATGAGGTGGCGCTCATTTTATTGGGGTTCTTAAGGCTAGGCCTAGGAATCGCTACTGCCACGGCCCCCACGTGGGGATAGTTTCCTCCGGATATCACTGCAACGAGATCTTTTCCAGCAAGCAAAAGAGCTAGCTTAACTTTATGTTTTCCACTTCCAGCACTAATCCTGAGGTGTTTTTTCATTGAGTTTTCCCAAAATCATATTTTGGCTGCGAAATATTTAGTGATTTAGGGACTGGGTAGAGTTTTCACGATTCCAGGACACTTTTAAAAGCATAGTGTCGAAAATTAATTTGACCGGGGGAGAATAATTGGAGCTAAAAATAGTGGAAGTGGTTCCTCCCGAGGGCTGTAACGTGATCCTCTGTCAGTCGCACTTCATCAAGACAGTTGAGGATGTGCACGAGGCGCTGGCGACATCTGTTCCGGGATTGAAATTTGGGTTGGCCTTTTGTGAATCAAGCGGCCCCTGTCTTGTTCGGCACAGCGGCACGGATTTGGGGCTCGAAGAATTTGCGGCAAAAAAGGCGTTCGAGATCGGAGCCGGTCATAGCCTGTTGATCTTAATTAAAGGGGCCTATCCGATAAACGTTTTGAACAGAATTAAGGAGATAACTGAGATCTGCAACATTTTCGCAGCCACCGCCAACCCGTTGCAGATTGTCTTGGTTGAGACCGAGCAGGGCCGCGGAATTCTGGGAGTGGTGGACGGCTTTAAGAGTCAGGGCATTGAAACAGAGAAAGACATGGCTTGGCGAAGGGAGTTCCTCAGAAAGATAGGCTACAAGCTTTGATTTTGGAGGATCAAATTAATTTTTGCTTTAGCTCTGCGACACCTTCGCCGGTAGTCGCCGTTATAAAAAGGGCATCTGGATGGGCCTTCCACATTTCCTCGATTTTGTCTTTATTTAGAAGGTCGGTTTTGTTTACGACCACGAAAATCTTAGTTTCAGGGAAAGATTTTCTCACATCTTCCAGAAGATTTAACTGGTCCTCCAATCGATAGCCACAGCTTTCGGAAGGATCTAGGATGAACACGATGCTCTTGGCGAGATGCTTCAGGGCTGATATAGCCTGTAGTTCGACTTGGTTCCTTTTTTCCAAAGGCCTATCCAACAATCCCGGCGTGTCAATGACTTGGTAACGCTGGTGTTTGTGCTCAAAATACCCTAGTTGCAAACCAGTAGTGGTGAATGGGTAGGGGGCGATCTTCGGAGAGGATCCGGTCAACACCTTTAACAGCGTTGATTTGCCCACGTTGGGATAGCCGGCGATAACGATTGTCGGCAGGTCGAGGTAGACGTCGGGCAGATCTGAGAGCCTCTTGGCAGCCACCTTCAAAAAAATCAGGTTGCGGTCTATTTTCTTTAGAACCGAGGAGATTCTGCCGTAGGCTTGTCGACGCACCGCAGCGGCTTCAGCAGGATTTTTGATCATCTTAAGCTTCCGCAGCTGTTCGCGTCTAATCTTTTCTACGACTTTGACAGCGCCGCCGATTGCGCCCAGCGATTTTTTCAGCTCATCAATGCCTTCAATGGCTTCGACTAGGTCATGGTAAAAAGGCGGCAGATCGATCAAGGAAGGAAAGTCAGCAACGATTTTCCTAAGGTGTTCGGCTATCGTCGTCGTTGCTATTGTTATGCGCTGCTGTTCTCTCTGAGTCGCTACCTCTCTCGGTGTTCCCTCAGCCCCAGCGGCACCTTCGGAGGCTCTTTTGAAAGCGGTGTCGATTAGTTCTCTAGCAGTCAATACATTTGGCAGTCTTCCAAAGGTTA
>JAWCKT010000083.1:0-4241 GCA_038851515.1 Hadarchaeum sp. (SeqCode) | reverse complement strand
AGCTGAAGGCGGCGGGTAACCGGGTAATTGGGATCATCGGCGCTAGGACGAAGGAACTGTTGATAATGGAGGATGAAATGAGAAAGGTCACGGACAAATTGCTGGTCACCACCGACGACGGCAGCTACGGACAGAAGGGATTTGTAACTGGACCTCTCGGCGAGGTGCTTCGCAGCGGTGAATCCATAAAAAAGATTTGGGCCATTGGTCCGGCGGTGATGATGAAAGCCGTTTGCGAGATAACTCGACCCTATGGTGTGGAAACCATCACCAGCCTTAACGCGACCATGCTGGACGGAACGGGAATGTGCGGCACCTGCCGAGTTACCGTCGATGGGCAGACGAAGTTTGCCTGCGTCGACGGGCCAGAATTTAATGGGCACCTCGTTGACTGGACCGAGTTCATCAATCGTCTTTCCCGCTACAAACAGCAGGAGAAGATTGCCTACGATCTTTACAAAAAGAGTTTCGGTGAGTGAACATGGCCCAACCTATTCCCGTGCCTGAACGAATGAAGAGGCCGCCGCGGCCGATGCCTGAACAGCCGCCTAAAGAAAGAATCAAAAATTTCAACGAGGTGCCATTGGGCTATTCTCCGGAGGATGCCATCTACGAGGCCCAGAGGTGCCTGCAATGCAAACGACCGAGCTGTGTGGAAGGCTGCCCCGCTGAGGTCAACATCCCGGGATTTATTCAAAAGATAGTTGAGGAGGACTTCGCTGGCGCCTACCTCGAAATACTGAAAACAAACAGCCTACCGGCGGTATGCGGAAGGGTCTGTCCTCAGGAGGAACAATGCCAGATGACCTGCGTCTATGCCAAACAGGGAAAACCCATCTACATCGGGAAGCTGGAACGATTTGTGGCGGACTGGGCGAGAAAGAATAACATCAAGGAAAGGCCACCCGAGATCAAAAATGGAACGCGGGTGGCAATTGTGGGCTCGGGTCCCGCGGGCTTCACCTGCGCCTCCGACTTGGCCAAGAAGGGCTACGAGGTAACGATCTTCGAGGCCCTGCACAAGCTGGGGGGCGTCTTGATGTATGGTATCCCTGAGTTCAGGTTGCCTAAGGAGATCGTAGAATGGGAAATTAACAAGGCAAAGGACCTAGGCATTCAATTCGTCACTAATTTCGTGGTGGGGCTGACAAAAAGTGTTGATGAGCTCGCTGAGGAGTTTGACGCCATCTTCCTCGCTAACGGGGCCGGGGCACCAAAGTTTCTGCAGATTCCAGGAGAAAACCTGAACGATGTCTACTCCGCAAATGAATTTCTGACGCGGTCGAACCTGATGAAATCCTACCTCTTTCCAGAATACGATACTCCCATAAAAATTGGAGAAAAGGTAGCGGTCATCGGTGCGGGCAATGTGGCCATGGATGCCGCCAGGACCGCGCTCAGGCTCGGGGCCAAGGAGGTGCGCATCGTCTACAGGAGAACCAGAGAAGAGGCGCCAGCAAGAAAGGAGGAAATCGTCCACGCTGAGGAGGAAGGCGTGATCTTGGATTTTCTCACGCTGCCGGTGAGAATTCTGGGTGATGAGAAAGGTAACGTGACGGGTATGGAGTGCATCAGAATGAAGCTCGGTGAACCGGACGAGTCGGGAAGGAGAAAGCCGATCCCCATCGAGAACTCCAATTTCATCATCAAGGTCGACATGGTGATAGACGCCATCGGAACCACGGCCAACCCGCTGGTGGCTAGGAGCGCAACCGGAGTTAAAACCAACAAGTGGGGTTATTTCGAGGTCGATGAAAAAACCTGCGCGACCAGCCGCGAGGGAATCTTTGCCGGCGGCGACATTATCAGGGGTTCCGCGACGGTGATCTCCGCCATAGGCGATGGAAAGAGAGCCGCACGAGCCATTGACGATTACCTCTCCAAGGGTGGTAGCCTAAGAAGAGCTAGCAAGGTCAACCACTGACGCGTTATCTGATGCCCATTCTGCCCGAGCAAATTATCACGGGCCTTTCAAAAATTTAAAAATAGATGAGTAGCAGTAGTAATGGGCGATGAAGAAAAGAGGGTTACGTGAAAATAATGAACGGAAACTCCAGCCTGAGCCCGTCTAAGGCCTTTGGTATTTGCATACATCCTCCATTATAAATACTTACCATTAAATCAAAACTAAAAATCCTCAAAACCTTTTACTATGCTCCATCTCGGTTTAATTCAATCTAACAAGTTAATCATTGAACGATTGTCTCTGTAAAACGAGATCAATTAATATTGTCTTGAAACGGGACTTCAACAACCATCAGATCACGTGCAACCAATGTATTCGGAAAGATCTTTCTCGCCTGCTCCTGCAAGATAGAATCATCCTCATACCGCGGGCTGATGTGCATTAAAATTAGCTGCTTGACTCCAGCACGCTTGGCCACCTCCGCCGCGCGGCTTGGAGTCGAGTGGGAATTCTCCTCGGCTTTGTCCGCGAGTTCATCGGCCAAAGTGCAGTCATGAATGAGAACATCGGCCCCCCTAGCTAAATTGACTATTCGTTCGGTCGGTTTAGTGTCTCCAGTGTACACGATTTTCCTGCCGGGTCGGGCCGGTCCCACCACCTGTTCCGGTTTCACTACTGTTCCGTCCTTTAACCTAACGCTCTGTCCCGCCTTCAGACGCGCAAAATCAGGGCCGGGTTTCAGCCCCAATACCTCCGCCCTTTTAACATCAATGTGGCCAGGGCGGTCATCCTCGACTACCGCATAAGCCAAGGAAGGCACAGGGTGGTCGACTTCGGAGGTTAGGATTCGGTAGCCTCTGCGGCGGATTTCATCACCCGGGTTAAGTTCCCGAAGAATAACATCAAAGGTAAGGGTATAGTGCGGTATGCTCAGATAAGTCTCCAGCCTATCCCTCTCCCCTGCTGGACAGTAAACCTCTAACGGATCGCTGCGAAAGAGCAGTGCCATCGTCTGCACCAAGCCGGCCAGTCCAAGGAAGTGATCGCCGTGAAGGTGTGTAATGAAAATCGAGGACACCTTCATGGGGCTGAGGTGGGCAATGGCCATCTGACGCTGCGTCCCCTCAGCAACATCGAAGAGCAACAGTTCTCCATTCATTTTCAACGCTATCGACGGGATGTTGCGCCGCGAAGTCGGGATGCTACCGCTGGTTCCCAAAAAGATTAACTTCATGGCTACCTAAAATTAGAACGCCGCACAGGGCTAAATAGGTACGGCTACTTTCTTCTGAAAACATAAATCTGCCGCGTCAGGCTACGGTGGACTCTCTGCTCATATTGCTCCACATTAACCAAACCAGCGCTTGCAGCCAGATCATTCAGCTCAAGTCCGGCAGGCGAGGTTATACATAAGTATCCACGCTTCTTCAGCGCCCCGGCAATCGATGGCAGCGCCTCACGGTAAAGCTCCTCAAGCTTAATCCCGGCGGTGCTTGACTGCCTACCGTAGGGAGGATCGGTCGCGACCGCATCTGCCGCTAGTGCCGGCAGCTTGCGGGCATCACCAACCATGAGCTGAAAATCCTTGATATTCATGGACTCAAGGTTGGCCTTGGCCCCACTGATCATCTTCTCATCAATGTCCACGCCGACGAGCTTGGCGCCGATGATGCCTGCCTCAAGCAATATGCCGCCAACACCGCAAAAGGGATCCAAAAAGGTTCCGCCTCTGGGTGTACGAGCTAGGTTCACCATGCATCTAGCCAACGCTGGATTTAGCGTGCCTGGATGAAAAGCTGGCCTTGCCGTGGGTTTTCTCTTGGTGAACTGTTTCCTGTCAACCGCCGCTACAGTAATTCCGAAAACACAGGAATCCTCGGTTAACACACCAAGTAGCTCCAGCTGAGGGCTGAGTAGATCAACCTTGAAATCGATCTCCGCGGCAATCATGCCAGCAACTTTTTTTGCTAGCTCAATTGTGTCAATTGATGGAGCACTTCGTTTCACTCGTTTAATCCTGACCGCGAAGCTCTTTCCATGGGGAAGGAGGTCAACTATGTCCGAGCTACCTACTGCCTCCAGAATCTCCTCCTCGGTGGCCCCAGAGGTGCAAAGGTGGTAGCAGATTTCGCGACACAGGGCCAAACGCGACGCCAAAATTTCAGGTTTTGCCTTCGTTTCCAGCACCAGGACCTGATCAAGCTGCTCCACCTCTTTGAAAGTCCTGCGCTCAGCCTTGACGGCTGCCTCAACCTCCGCCGCCGGCAACGTCCTATGCTCACCGGAGAGCACAAACATTAGCCTTGACATCAAAAAAACCTACTTCAAAAGCTCT
>JAWCKT010000082.1:0-4241 GCA_038851515.1 Hadarchaeum sp. (SeqCode) | reverse complement strand
AACTCACTCCAAATTTTCCTTTCCAAGAGGTCACAGAATTCGGCGAGCTGATCGATGCGAAGATCGTCGGGGAAATCGAAGGAGATCTGTGAGAGCTCCGTGACCTTAGATTGAACTTCTTCGAGCTTTTCGGCGCGCTTAGGTGCGGAGGCTGATTTCCCAACGATCTTTCGGAGCGCTCCCTTCGGGGCTATTTTCAAGACCAACTCTTCCGGCGAAAAGAAAAGCCAGTAATAATCGGCAAACTTAAGCCCCTTGCCATCACGTCCCAGTCCAACCAGGTGCCTTTCGATTTGATGCGCGCAGAGCTTGCGTATTTTCTCGATAACCCTCTCCGGGATAGATGACACATCGAGGGGAGATACTTCCTTGGACACCAGATAGGCAACACCATTGGGAAAGTAAAGTAACGGCTGATGACCTAGCGAGCGATAGAGATCCAGCAGTGCATTGTTGATAACGTTGGTGAGAACCCCGCGATTTTCTGAGATGGCATGAAAGGTAAACTGATACTGCCCATTGCTCAGTTGATAGATGAGATGGCGTAGATTCTCGGCCAGCACATCTGCCGGGTGTTTGACTTCGGAAGAGAGCAGATCTGCGAGCCGTGTCAGGCGCGCCGTAAGCTCACAGACTCTATCTGAGACTGTAAGCCTGAAACCTACTGTAGGACGGTGGGTTTCGTATTTCTCTTGGGCATTATGGGCCAGATAGGCCAGGGTATCGATTTGGTCTTCGGGACTCAACCCCCCAGCTCTAAGGAAGTTGTCGATCCCCAATCGCGTTATCCAATCCTTCAGGATGGGCTCAACAAATTCCCTGTGCTTGAGAAAATCCGGTTTAAATCCTGCCCCGAAGCGTTCTTTAATTTTATTTTCAACCCCGGGAAACTTCTCCCAGTCATGGAGTACATAACCTGCGACAAAGAGTCGGTAAGATTTTTCATCCAGGTAGCGGGCTACACTGGTATCCATTTGACGGAGTTTTCTTACAAGGGTTGCAACGGGAAATAATCCATTAAGAAGATGGGCGGTAATAGATTGATCTCCAAGGGCGCGTTCCGACTTCATCGGTTTTCCTGCGGCCAACATCTCCTGGCGCTTCTGTTCGACCCAGGTCCCACCTTTAGCCGTACAACTTGCCAGTTCAGCTAAAAGCCTGGGCACAACCTCGACAGAAAAGTCTTTGAAAACCGAATCGTTCGGGTTTTCGGATTCTATAGCCCTTTGAAGAATTTTGACCGTTAAAATTTGAGATTCCATAGGCGGATGCCCTCACCTCTACACCCCTCTCCCACGCTGTGGGAGAGGGGTGTAGGGGTGAGGGTCACATCAAATAATCCAGCCCTTTGAGGAGCTTTTAACGAAGAAAAATAGCGATTCCAGCATCAAGGCTTCTTGTCCAAAGGCAACGCTGAAGGGCGGATTCGGATCGTTCATCGAGTACTGATCAGCTAAGGGATAAACGGGAAAAAGCAGCGGCAGCGCGCGACTGAATTTCACATCGAAACGGTCCATTTCCAGGATATAACAGACCAGGCGTTGCTGTCGCAGCTTGGTGTTCAGTCTGTTTTGATAGTCGGACTCCACGTTAAGGACGCGAAACCCCTTGAGGACCAGAACACGGGAGAGATTCAACTCCCCCAGGTCGTAATCCAGATAAAACCTCCACCGGCTGGGGCGATCCAGGAAGCCATTCACCTCAAGGAAGAGAGAGGCATAATCAAAGGGTTTTTTGGAAATACCGATTGCTTCTGCTTTCTCCAGAAATTCCTCCCGGTCCAGAACGCCGGCTATGCGCCAGTTGGATAGGAGGCGTGGAAGGTCGTAGGTTTTAAACCGTTCCTTAGGATCTTCCACGGTCAGGTCTATAACCCCACATTCCAGCCCGCTGGTACCCCGAAAACTGCGAGCCACTTCGAGAATCTCAGGCTCATGGTTATCTTCCTTATGAAGATATCTGTGAACCTCGCCGACTTTGGCGCCAAGGTTTTTAATGCCAAAGGCTTGCTCGCTATCCTCCTTGAACCCTTCCCGGATGGTTTCGTAAACCCCTTTAATTTCCTTCTGGCCGAGGGCATAATAGATGTAAGCGGATTGCAACACTCCCCAACGGGAAGGATAGTAGCGAAAATCGGTGACCGGGGGATAAACCTGGCTCATGATATCGCGAAGCTCCTCCCGGCTATAGGCGGATCCCTCCACAAGGAGGGTGTTATCACTCTGCTCCTCCTTGCTTAGGAACAACCGCTCATAAATGAAGCGAGGGACCAGGGCATAGGCACAAAACGTTTGGAAGGGGATGTAAGAACCTTCCTCATTTGTATACCCATCGTGACGTCCGAGTCGCCCAAACCGTTGGATAAAAGAGCTGGCATCCACCGCTTCAAAAATCAAAAGGTTGATTTTAAAATCCACCCCTACATCTACCGTTGAGGTCCCAATCAATACATCTGCTCTGTAAGAAGCTAGTTTCTCACTTTCTGTACTAAAGCCCGTGTTTTCACCCACCGTGATGCCCTGGGGACCCAACCTCTCCCTCAATGTCCGTGCAACGCGCTTTGCAGCAGCAACGGAATTTAGAATGACCGCGCCTTTGGAACCTGGATGATTGCGGAAGAACTCGACAAGGACTGTCTCAGCATTTTCCATAATCCATCGCTCGGCACCATTTTCCGGAACCACCAGATTCAACGTTACCTCATGGGAGGTTCTCCGCCATTTTTTGCGAAACCCCTCGTCCAGAGCTTTAGTTTCTTCACGGCTCAAGTGACCGTACTCGCTTTCAACTACCTGATAATTCACCCCGGCCTTTTCCAGGAACTCCCGGAGTAAGTGGGAGGGTGTAGCCGAGAGGAAGAGGAATTTCTTACGACCTGGTCCCGAGATATGCCGCGTCAGGAAGATAGCATTTATCACACTGACCACCTGAGGGGTGCCGAAAAGGTGGAACTCGTCAAAGACCACCAAGTCGAAGTTATTGACCAGTCGCGCAAAAACTTTATCGCGGGTATCGGTACCGCGAAGGTAATAGAGGTTAAGGACATAGTGATAGATATCCGGGTTCGTCAGGATAATCTCACTTTCCTGAAACCGGGTCAGAAGCTCCGTTTGCCTCGTCACCCCAGCCGTATCTGCTGCTGCCGCAAGCAGATCCGCCGAGATGCGGCAAACCCTGGGAGGAAAAGGCGGGTGAAACTGTGTGATATAATTTTTAAGCTGACTTTCCTGATCCCGCCCCAGTTCGTTGGTTGGGTAAAGCGCCAGCGTCGGCATCGGCGGATGAGTGAAAAGCGCTCTGGAGAACGCCGCCAGCGACTTCCCGCCCCCCGTCAACGCCCCATTAAAAATCACGTCCACCCGGGGATCCATCAACCATTTGAACGTTTGTACCTGGTGTTCATAAGGCCGAATTCCGGCCTGAACAAAAAACTGCTCAGGTTGCTCACTTAATTTTAACCAGGTTTCTTTGATGGTAATTTGAGCCATGGTCAGTTAATCCTGATGTTTTTATTTAATAAAGCAAGTTGATAAAACGAGATCAAAGCCTTATTCAATAACTAAGCCACAAACCGTTTCAAAGAAGTCTTCTAAAACCGGTTTGGGGTCCTCACCTGAGTTTATATGATCTCCATCAACTGTCCATTCACCCAAAACTGTTCCTGGAAAATCACTTAGCAAATTGAAGCTGTATTCTAAAGTGATAAAACAGGTAACAGCTCCCTAGGTACAGAAAATTTCTTTCTCCCAAGATCGATAAACCATTGCAACAAAATACGCCTCTGTGATAGCCTAAAGACATTCTGAACCGCAATTTGATTTTGGAGGTGGTCCGAAGGCTGAGTCCTTATGCACCGGAAGGTCTGTCCCTACGAGAACTGACCACAAACCTTCGGAATCTCTTTATAGAGAGGAAGATTTTTCCCCACAGGTTACTTATCTTAAATTTTTATCTTCCTCTTCTGGATTCCGCCCGTACATCTCCACCTCCCTTCTTGCCATGTTCAGCATATACTGCCGCATCTCCTCGGGTTCCAGCACTTCTGCATCGGGTCCCCATTGACGAACCCACCAGATGACCTCCCTTGGTTCGGCGACTTCTACTTCGTAGAGAATCCCCCCGTCCTTCAAAGCCTCAATTTTCTCCGAGGGATGCCATTTAACCTCTTGGATATAGAAAGCCTTCTCTTTGTTGAATCGAATCTTCACTTTGGTCTTTCGTTCTCCCGTAAATACCGAAAA
>JAWCKT010000081.1:0-4247 GCA_038851515.1 Hadarchaeum sp. (SeqCode) | reverse complement strand
AGCTGCGCCATGTCTCCCGGGAGTTCAAGGATCGCTATGGCGAGCCCGCCCGGGAGTATCACAAACTGGCGTTCGACAAGGCCATCGCCCGTTCCAAAGAGGCCGTGTTCATCGCGCCCGGCCATCCCCTCCTGGAGGCGATGATCGAGCAGCTGCTGAAGAAAGGCGCGGAGCCCCTGCGCCGCGGCGCCCTCTTCTTCGACCCCGACGGCCGGCTGGATGGGTGGCTCTGGTTCTTCGAAGGGGAGATCCGCGACGGCGCGAACCGCATCGCCGGCCAGCGGCTCTTCGCCGTCTTCCAGCCCCGGGCCGGCGAGCCCCACGTGGTGAACCCTTCGATCCTGTGGGACCTCCAGCCCGCGTCGGGGGCGGACTGGGATGGCCCACCGCCCCCTGAGTCCGAGAGTAAGGTCATAGCGGTGGTATTTCGGGAGCTGGAGCGTTACCGGGAGTTGCTCCGCGATGAGCGGCGCCGCGTCTCGGAAATCAAACGCAAATATGGCCTGCGCTCGCTGGAAAAGCTGATCCTGGACTCCGAGGCCAGGCTGACCGAGTATGAGACCCGCGTGGCCAAGGGGGAGCCGCTCCCGGACGCGGAGATCCAGAATGAGCGGCGCCGGAAAGAGGAGCTGGAGGCTCGCAAACGGGGCCTGGAGAAGGAAATCCAGCAGGAGGAGAGCCTGACCCTGACGATGCCGACGGTCCTCGGGGTGGCCCGGGTGCGGCCCCTCGCCGGCGTGGAGCCGTCCATGCGCCCTGATGTGGAGATCGAAGCCATCGGCATGCGGGTGGCCATGGAATACGAGCGCCGGCAGGGACGTATGCCGGAGGATGTCTCCGCCCAGAACCTGGGCTTTGACATCCGCTCGGTGGCGGCCGACGGGTCGGTGCGCTACATCGAGGTCAAAGCCCGGGCCACCACCGGCCCCATCGTGCTGACGCCCAATGAATGGATGAAAGCCCAGCGGCTGGGCGAAGAATACTGGCTTTATATCGTCGAGGACGCCGCCACTGACCCGAAGCTCTATACCATCCAGAACCCGGCTACGAAACTTCGGCCGGAGGAGGTGGCGGAAGTGGTGCGCTATGTGGTAAAAGATTGGAAAAAGATTTCGGAGGGCGGACGATGACCGCAATGCACCTGGGAGAACTGAAAGAAGAGGAAAGCCGTCCTTTGAGCAGCATGGGAAGCTGGTATCTTGATCCAGGAATATACACAAATGTCTTTCCTGTTCGCATCCCTGACGTAACTGTTACAGTTATGACCGCCTCAGCCAAGGCTTTTCCAAGCTTGCAAGACCTTCGCGAACAAATCCATGCCTCATCCCTAAAAATCAGAGTTTACCGCTTGGGGGATGTTGTTTTTGGCTATGGTTCTAACTTAGATTGGTTTTTTGATAAGGGCTTCGAGGAACAACAAAAGCGCCTGTTCGACTATCCCAAATGGTGTGCCCGGATGATTGTCGAGGGACTGACGGATCATTTAAAAGCCCAGGGTTATCGTGAGTGGACAGGTAAGGGGCGGATCACACTTTATGAGTCAAAACCATTTGGTCAAGCAGCTCAAGGCCAAATTCAAGTTTTTCGGGGTTATGACTTGAGAGCCATTTACTGGAAAAGAGATAACCGTCTCCTTTTTGGCCTTATTGTAGACATCTGCTGGGAGATTCAAGATGCAAACGGCCATCGTCTTAGCCCTCAAAAGATTGCGCAATACAACGCGATAGCAGAGATTGCCCAGATACAAGAGGAGTTCCTGCTTGGAAATCGCATCAACCTAGAAGTTTCAAGATTGCGGCTGCAGAATCACATCTTGCCGTTTGTTCGAAACAATAAAGAATTTTATTTGCCATGTGGAGAGAACATAAAGGCAACCTTAGATGAGGTTCCAGTGAGAGTAATTCTTGGAGGATAGGTATGGGTCTGGAATATTTTGTGGGAGAACAACTACAACCCCCTCCACTTCGGTTTAGCGCTTCATCTCTACAGGCACAACATCATGACGCGCGGCAGGGACTGAAGTTGTATGGTCCATATGATGCCCAGCGTTTTGCTAAAGACCGGGTCCGGTGTGCTCTGATTTACCCACGCAAACTCTCAAATGTTAAAGATATTTTTGTGTCTGGGCTTGTTAATGGCAGCGGACGGTTCAGTGGATTCGGAAGCCTGTTTCGCATTCCAATAGAGTTCTCCCAAGAAAGAGACATTTCTGATGAAAGTGAAAGAGCAGTTGAGGAAGCTGTTAGGGCAATTCTGAGAGATCATCACCCCGATGTCTTCGTGCTCATTATTTCCGACAGGAACCAGGCGCTCTACAGATGGGCTAAGACCCTCCTTCTGGGGAACGGCATACCCAATCAAGTGGTTCGAGCAGCAACAATAAAGAACGCTAAGGGACTTGCATGGAGTCTTGAAAATATCGCCCTGCAACTATACGCCAAAGCAGGAGGCACGCCATGGACTGTAATGTCACCATCAAGGGATAATGAGCTCGTGATCGGGGTTAGCCGAGCCTTGGACAGAAATCGGAATATGGTCATTGGTTTCGTCACCCTGTTCACACATGATGGCGATTACCAATTGCTGTATTCGCTTTCTCCAAAGCCAATAAACTGGGAGAGGTTAGATGAGTACCGCAATGCGCTCGCTCAGCTCATCGTGGAGGCTTATCAGGAATATAGCAGGCACCAAGGCGCGCCAAGCAGGCTGGTTATCCACCTGTGCAAACGACCAGGTAAATTCCGTGAAGTAGCTGCCGTGGAACAGGCCATGCAGAATTTGGGGCAAAATATCCCATTTGCCCTTGTTCACCTCAATGATGACACGAGTTACCGTCTGTTTGACACTGCTCATTCAACCTACGTACCAAGGCCCGGAATCAAAGTGAATCTGAACCGCTATACCGCGCTTCTCTTCCTAGATGGACGAGTCCCTGACAGGCAAGGGCAGGAAATCCGAAGAAAGCGTGGCGTGCCACGGGTATTGGAGGTGTATCTGGATCGTCGTTCCACAATTGATGCCGACGAATTTCCCGGCCTGGTACAACAGGTATTTAATTTCGCCCGGGTGAACTGGCGAGGGTTCAATGCTCAGGCTATACCAGCTACTCTGAATTACTCCTACCTTGTCGCACGCTTGGTTTCTGAAATTGGAGCAGACAACTGGAATGCTATCGCAAACGACATAAGTCTGAGGGACAAAGCATGGTTTCTATAAACTTCCATCAGTGGAAGCAAAATATCCGGTGGGTGTTACAGATGAAGGCTGGGGTGATCGCCGACGAATGGGACCCTTTTATAGCGGCCTGGCTGTGTTATGCTCTCAGTTTAGACGGCTTTGAGAATAATCAACCGCTCCTGGGCCTTCTGGATAGGCTGAAAAGGTGGTTGAAGGAAGATGTGTGGTCCTATGAACGAAACCTTGGACCCATAGCGCTATACTTACGGTTTCTCAAGAAAAGAGAAGGCTCGCTACCGAAGGAGGTCGTAACTCAATTCGTAGACAGGGTGGGTGCTCTTAAAGCTGATAAAAAGCTGTCCCTCTTATGCGATCCAGAGCAAGTATTTCTGCTGGCTTTGGGAGCAAGTGCCGTTCAGATCGAATCTGTCAAGGAGCGGCTGATCAACGTTTCCAATGACCAAATTAAGTTTGGGCCTTTGCGGCGTCGGATACTGTATGCCGCAGCGCTCAAAGAGCTGAGCCAACAGGTCACTGTGCCCGATCTGGAGCCCGGCGATGTGGGCGACATCATAGCATTGGTTTGGTGGGCAGAGAAATATCAAGGTGACAGGAGGCGGTCTTGGGAACGTTTTAGTAGCGTTGCCGAACAAATTGCTCTCAACCCAGCAGAAGCATCAGATACTCAGAGGCTTCTCACCGTCTCTGAAATGGCCATGTTGTATGAAGCCTTGCTGAGAGAGACACAATATCCCGAACCGACTTTCCTCTTCGATTGGTTTCCTCTTCATCCCCGAATTCGCGAGGTGTCAAGGGACCATTTTGTGAACCAAAAATACGTATCGGCAGTGTTTGAGGCAACCAAGGCTCTCAACGAATTGATACAGGAATGCTCCGGTATAACGGACAAGAACGAGGTAGAACTTGTGCAGGCAACGATGAAGCAGATTTCCGACCCTTCCAAGCTGAAGATACGGTTCAATGAATTTCTCGATGAAGATTCTGGAAGAAGTGAGCAGGCTGGTCTCGCAGCTATTTGCGAGGGAGTGTTTAAAGCGTTCCGAAATCCA
>JAWCKT010000080.1:0-4288 GCA_038851515.1 Hadarchaeum sp. (SeqCode) | reverse complement strand
CAGGCCCACCGATTAAACCAATTGGTCTGAGGGTCGTTTGGGAGATTGCTCGATCAATAAAGATCCCTATTAGCGGCATAGGTGGAGCGCACGACTGGAAAAGTGTTATTGAATACATGATGGTTGGAGCGACAACAGTCCAGCTTTCCACTGCACCAATGTTTCGTGGTCTTGGTGTTGGCAGGGAGATTTTGGATGGGATGACTGAATTCATGAAGAGAAAGGGATACACTAGCGTCCACGATTTCATTGGAATGTCAGTTTCTCGGATTGTACCAGTTGGAGTAGCGACGTTCACTGCGGCCAAGCCTGCGGTAGGCGTTGTCGACACCGAAAAGTGCACTGGATGCAGGCGTTGCGAGATCGTTTGCGATGACAATTGTTCCAGCGCTGCAAAGGTCATAGATGGAAAGGCAAGAATTGACGAGAATTTGTGCTTGGGATGCGGGCTGTGTTCGGTAGTTTGTCCAGTGGAATGCATTAGTTACAAGCCGATAACAATGGAGAAAAAGATTGAAATAATGAAGAACTTCCATAGACAAGGGGAATGAACTCATAAAGAAACCAGCGAGGATTGCTGTAATAGAACAATTAATTTCAGTTTCAATTAAGAAACCTGACGATGTCGCGCCCCCTAGCGTAATGGGGGCTGCTACCACTATACGCGGCTTGCAGGAAAGCGCAGTAGCTTGCTTTGAGGTAGCGATGGTACTGAGTCAAGAGAGAATAGGTCTAATTTTTTTCGAATTACATTTTCAAATCAATTTTTATCGTTTGACAACTCAGGCGATTTTAATGCTTGTTATTATTAATTAAAGTACTTCTGATCAAGTGAGGGTAATGAATAAAGTTGAATATTTATCTTGTTAACGTCTATTAAACTTGTTTTTTTAGTTTAGACTAAGGATATGATTACAATTGAAAACGAAGCATGTTGGGAAAATGATAAAAACATCGGAAGAATCATAAGTGGTGAATAAATTAAATCTGAATTGGCAAAAGAATGAATTAAAATATTGGATGGTGATAAAATGTCCTTGAAAAGTTTTTTTGAGCCGTCAAGCGTTGCTGTGATTGGCGCCTCGCGCGAACCGGGTAAACTGGGCCATGAGATATTCAAAAATATAATTGATGCTGGTTACAAAGGAAATATCTATCCAGTGAATCCAAAGGCACCCGATGTCTTAGGAGTAAGGTGTTATCCCTCTATTAAACAAGTCCCGGGCGAGGTTGAGCTTGCCGTGGTGATAGTTCCGGCGCGTTTTGTCCCCTCCGTGATCTCAGATTGTGGCGAGAAGGGGGTCAAGGCCGCGGTGGTCATTTCAGGTGGCTTTGGTGAGACCGGCCCTTCTGGAGCCGAGCTGGAGCGCCAGCTGGTGGAGGCCGCGAGAAAAACAGGGATTAGAATAGTCGGCCCAAACTGCCAAGGAGTTAAGAGTACGTCAGCAGGTCTTTGCGCCAGCTGGCCGCTCGTCAGGACAAAAGGACCGATATCGGTGATTTCCCAAAGCGGCACGGTTTTGGCCGCAATCGCCTGCTGGGCCGAAGAAGAGAAGGTTGGCGTGGACAAGATAGTGGCTTTAGGAAATAAATGCGATGTCGATGAAACTGAGCTTCTAGATTATTTCTCTAATGAATCCACAACTAGAGTTATTGCGCTTTACATCGAGGGCGTCAGAGATGGAAGAAAATTTTTCAGAGTCGCTCGTGCCGCGGCTGAGAAAAAACCAATCGTGGTCTTGAAAAGCGGTAGAACGGCTAAGGGCGCTCAGGCCGTGGCCTCGCATACGCGATCACTTGCAGGAAAGGACGCGATATTTGATTCGGTGTTCAAGCAGGCAGGCGTCCAGAGGGTTTCAAGTGTGGAAGAGTTATATGATGTCTGCAAGGCATTTGCGTCTCTGCCATTGCCCACCGGGAAAGATGTGGCCATAATCACAAGCTCAGGGGGCTCCGGCATTCTGGCCCTTGATACTTGCGTAGAACTCGGGATGAACGCACCGGACCTGCCACCTGAAACGCGCGAGAAGTTAAAGGAAAAATTGCCTCCAGAGTGCATCCTGCGAAACCCGCTTGACCTAACTGGTAGTGCAACGTCTCAGATGTACGACGAGGCTATTGCTGCTTTGAGCGATTCAGGCGCTGTTGATGCTTTAGTGGTGATTGTCGGAGACCCGATGCCCGGGATATCTGATGTTATCATAAAACACGTTTCGCAGGGTAAGACCATTGTTCCGGTTATGTTGGGTGGAGGTAAAGCAGAAGTTGAGGAAAGGACGAAACTGGTTGATTCAAGGATACCTGTATATTCCGACCCAGTTCGTGCAGTCAGGGCTTTGGCCACCTGCGTCCGCCGTGCCCAGTGGCTGGGTTCATTAAAATAGCATGAATTTTTGACAATATTTAAAAGATAAAATTGCTATTTCACTACGAGGTGGCGGTCTTGGTAGGTTTGAAAGGCGGACAGCTTGAGATACTGTCTCAGGATGAGGTATACAGAATTCACCAGAAGACAATGCAGGTTCTAGAAAAAGTTGGCGTTAAAGTTCTTGAGCCCAACGCCTTCAAAATTTTAAATGATAACGGCGCTGAAGTGGATCCAAAGACAAACCGGGTTTATCTTCCTGAGCATTTAGTAAAGGAAGCGCTGAAGAAGGCACCAGGAGAATTTACTCTTCACGCCAGAAATCCAAAATATGACGTCAAAATTGAAAAGAAACGCGTCTACTTCGGGCCGATGATAGGCCGAATTTACATCCTCGATCTTGAAACAGGGAAAAGACGCATGACTAATTTAAAGGATGTAGAAAATTTGTGTAAAGTAGTTGACGCGATGGAAACCTACAGGCTTATCCACGGCGGCGCGGTCATGCCCAACATCGACGGCGTGCCGGGCAAGGTCACCCACGTCCTGGGTTATATCGCCAGTATTAAAAATACCTCAAAAGTAGTTAAAGCGACAGCTCGCGGCACCCAGCGGGCGAGGGATTGTTTAAGAATGGCCTCTATTTTAGCGGGCGGGTTTTTTAATGATACGACGACCCCCGAGATCTACACAACGGTGAATCCAATCAGTCCGCTTCAGCACGCAACCGATATGACGGAGGGTCTTTTGGAATATGCCAAGATGGGCCAGCCCGTTGACTTTGGTGTTGAGATCCAAGCCGGCGCCACTGGTCCGGTTACTTTGGCTGGTGTTCTGGTGCAACAAGGCGCGGAGATCTTAAGCGGCGTTACCATAGCCCAGCTCGTCAACCCAGGCACACCTGTTTTCTACGGCACCTGTTCGACCATTATGGATATGAAACGTGGGCACATAGCTTTGGGTGCGATCGAGGCCGGCATCTTAAATGTGGCATCGGCACAAATGGCGAGGTATTACAACTTGCCCTGTAGGGGAACTGCTGGAGATACTGAATCCAAACTGATCGATGTTCAAAACGGATATGAAAGAGCGTTGAACCTATTGCTGGCTTCTCTCGCTGGCGTGAATTATATTTTCTACCCCGGGACATTAGAGTCGGCCCGGACCATCAGTCTGGAACAGCTAGTTATAGATGACGAAATCTGTGGCATGATCTACCGCGTTTTGAAGGGTATTAGGGTTGATGAGGAGGCCCTTGCTTATGATGTAATAGCCGAGACTGGTCCGGGTGGACATTATTTGGACAAAATGCACACATTAAAGTACTTGATGGAGGAGCAGTATTTCCCGAAAATAAGTGACAGGGAGACGCGGGAGAATTGGGAGAAGGCGGGCTCGAAAGACCTATGGCAAGTAGCGAGGGAAAGGGTTAAAGAGATCCTCAAGACACATGAGCCAGATCCTCTTGATAAAGAAATTGAAAAGCAGTTAATTGATTATGCTAAAGAAGTTGAGAAAAGAGAGAGCAGATTCTAAAATTTATAGATGCCTTTCACAGCGATTCGCAGCAGGTCATTAGTTAGCCTATCTATACCCAAATCGGTTCGTTCCAAAGCGTTAAAGTTTTTCCTATTCCCTCTTTTTTAGCCCTTTCGTAGATCATGGAAGCTACTGCAACGTCTTCGTGTGCCATACCGATGGGAGCAAAGAAAATTCTTTCGTGGTCGTTTTCTCTTCCAGGTTTCTTTCCGGCAACTATTTCGTCAAAGTTAGCGTAGATATCGCTGTCGGTGATTAATTTTTCATCATACATTCTTGCCAGAACCGGAGTCCGGCGATGTTTGACCACATGCCAGTCGTCCACCACAATTTTATCTGAGTTGAGAACCACATCGTATTCTTCCTCCACATAGGAGCCGATGT
>JAWCKT010000079.1:0-4402 GCA_038851515.1 Hadarchaeum sp. (SeqCode) | reverse complement strand
CGACACCTATGGGATTAAGTTGGTGCATCCCATCCGGGAAGGCCGCAGTGAAAGTCAGATCGGCAAAAAAGTCAAGTCCAACCACCGGTGGATCATCGGTGGCAAGCTCGGGTTTGTCCTGAATAAATTCGGTCTGGTGACCCATTGGGAGTGTGCCACGGCCAATGTGCATGATTCTCATTTTCAACCGCTGGTCGCTCGATGGAACGGACGCATGATTGTCTTGACTGACACCGGCTTTCATGCCCACGCCGGTGACCCGCCCAACATGAAACTCTGCCAGCGTGGCACCTGGAATGTGCGCATACTGATCGAAACTGTTCCCTCCATGTTGACGCGGGTCTGCAAGCACCTGGCTTATCGCGTCTGGGAGTCCTTTCGGGCTCATCTGGCCTTTACCATGGCGGCCTTCAACCTTTTGGTTCAATGGCATGGTCTGAATCCTGATGAGCATGGCTTTGTCCATCTTTCGATCGTTCAGTTCAGCCTGTGAAACTAGCACCAAAGGTTACGACGCCGCGCCGTTACTTGCAAGTACGATTTTTGACTGACATCGCTGACGAGGCTACTTCAACCGCCCGATATATGTTCGCCGTCGAACCTTTTCTCGAAAAAATCCGAACGCTCCCGACACCGCCCGTGCCGCCCAACGACAGAGTTGAGTAGCGGGAAGGAGCGGCCACGAAAGGATCACATCGAGCAGAAACTCGGCAAAAACAGGGTTTCCAAATCAGCATTTGTAATATTACCTATAGAAACAAGCAATAACTTATACGGCTTACGATGAATAGTAAAAGAATTTACAAAATCAGCGTCTTTTGTAATCACAACATATTGCTCACGTACGGAGAGATCGTTAATAACTTCATCAGGTGTACGATTTCCAAGTGGCAAATCGAGCGTATGCAGAGCATCGTAACCCAATTCTTGCAGCCTATACACAAGACGACGGGGGAACTGAGCATTTAGTAAAAATCTCATGCTGCTAAGGGTTGCATGTGCTTGACTTGGGTCAATCGTGTCGCAAACGCCAATGCCGCCAATATATCTAAACGCTCAAGATCTTCATAATCGGTGAGAATATCTTCTATAGTCATCCCTGCGCTTAACAACTCCAATAACATCTCGACCGGATAACGTAAGCCACGAATGCAGGGTTTCCCGTGACAGATGTTAGGGTCTATTGTAATGCGCTTTAAAAGCGTATTGGCATCACAAGTATTTTGTATATTCATAAACGTTGTATCGGACGTATTAAACAGTTGAAGGAAAGGCTTCGGAGGTCCATAAAGACCTCCAAGGTATTGGCTAAGTATAACACAACCTTCTCAAGTTAATATTCCACCTCCCCTTCCCAATTGTAAGTACCCTCCTGGGCTGTGAACTGGCACTTATAAGTGCCACCCCCTTTTATGTTTTTAAACTTTCCAGTTCCGCCGACCCACTCAGACTTTCCCTCAGAAGTCGTTTCCCAGGCTCCACCTTCTTTGGTGGTCGTTTTATGGGTTCCTTCCCATTCCTGTAACTTTCATCCCCATTTTTGTGGATCACCCGGCTATATCCCCTCTGAGTGCCACTCCTTGCAACTGAATCATTCTGCCCATATACTACCTGTTCTATGTCATTAAAATCAGGATCCGAGCTGGTGAAAGTATCTATACGCACATTCTGGCTAATTTCATGGTTTGGAATATCACCGGGATAAACGGTGTTCACGGAGATAGTCTGTTTAACTTTCTGGGTCTATATAATTTTCTTTTTCTCGGCAGCCTGGGTTGAGGAGGTGAAAGAAATTACTACCATTATTATGGTTATATTTACCAAACCTAGCTTTAACAAGAGTCATTTCATACGGACCTCCTTGGCTCGACGCCCTAACAACAGCATGTAGGCGACGGCGCTCCGCTTCCTACGCGCTGCCGCTGATGCTGAGCGTTAGACCGCTTCAATGGCAGAAGACCTCGGCGATATACCATTTTGGAGGGCTCAAGTATGGAAAAGATATCTGCACCAGAAGAGAGCCGAGAACTCATTCAGGGATGGCTAATCCACGCGAGAAAAGGCTGGAAAAAGCAAGAGGAAGCAGCGCGGCGGCTTGAATCACAGGATCGGAGAGTTGGAGTTGCTAGCGTTATACTCTCTGTGATTATAGGCGCTTCTCTTTTTGCGTCGCTCGAAACAATGTATGAGCCGTGGGGTAGGATCATCGCAGGCATCGTTAGCATTTCGGCATCCGTATTGGCTAGCCTGATAACTTTTCACCGGTACGAAGAGAGAACGGAGAAGCACCGGGCAGCTGGTGTCCGCTATAAGGTAGCCCTTAGAAAACTTGAGAAAATGCATACAGTGCCTGACAGTTCGATGCTAGACCAAGAGAGCGTCAACCGAATTGAGGAGAAACTTGACGAGCTCGAAAAATCGGCACCCGTGGTTCCTGAGGACATCAATAGCGCTGTTGAGGAGCGCTATCAAGTTTACAGCTTTGTAGCCAAGGCAGCAGATCTACGTCCTGGGCAGGAGGACCGCGGATGAAGTAGTGGCTATCAGCGGTCACCAATACCCGCGGCCTAAAAAAATACTAGATTCAAAAGTTTTGGACAAAAGAAATATTTTCTTTACAAGATTTGTTTTATCCCATAAGCTTATGTTTGTTAGGATGACCTTGGGGTGTTTAGCAAAATTATAAAGTAGCTCCTCATACCAGGTTGTATAAACATACGATGTTGTAGTGTATTTTCCGGTTCTAAGATTTTAATAAAAAAGGGAGGGGAGTTCTACAATTGCGTATTAGGCGTTCATCCTCGTAAGAGCCTGTCGTGCCAATCGCCGCCCGACCCATTTAGGGAACTCTGTGGTCAGATTGATGGAGAGGGGCTGGCGTGGATCTCTTCCTATCGAGCCCACAATGTCAACAGGTGGATGAATGGTCCTGCGTTCGCCCGGTTTGAGCTCAAAAGCAGCCCCGGTTCGTACATCCACATCTACAACGTCCACGTGCAGTGGGGGAAACAGGCGTCTTTTCAATACTTACCTCAAGTGCAGAGTTTGCTCGGTGAAATGGAAAGGATTTTCGGCAAGGACAGGCTGTATCCGCCTATCGTGTTGGGAGACTTCAACATTAACTATGGCAGTATGAAAGGCAAAGAGACGACGGAGGGGGGAGTCTTTGAGGATTTTAAAACCGCAGGATACGTGATGCCTTTATGGCTTTCCCAGATATTCAGCCACGTCAATCGGCCCGTCGGCATAGAGGTGGATCGGTGACGCGGCTTATTGGCTGATGGTTTAAGAAGCACGATAAATGTTGTCGTGCAGATAATAACGGGAGAGCATCATGAAACGTTTACTGCTTTCATGCCTGTTCACCAGTCTCATACAAATGCCAGTGATGGCCCAGGAATTACGAGGCTTTGCAGACATTCACAACCATCAGTTTGCGAATCTTGCATTTGGAGGCAAGATCGTAGTTGGCCAAGCATACGGACCTATCAGTGAAGCTCTTAGTCCCTCCCTTGACCGCGGTAATCACGGACCAGAACACATCAGAGATTTCTTGGGAGGTCTAATGACTGAGCGCGTGTGTCCTCCATCGGTGCCTGTGTTGGAACTTCTTGGCGCCCCATATAGTAATGACGGATATTCCAGCTTCTCAGGTTGGCCCAACTTCTGGGAGGTCACTCACCAAAAAGTGTATCAGGATTGGCTTTTTCGCGCCGTGCAGGGCGGGCTGCGCCTAATGGTAATGCTGGCCGTGGACAGCCCCACACTTTGTCATTCGGCCAACAACGATGGCCGGGACTGCGATAACGAGATGGCAACGATTGATCTTCAGATCAATGCAGCGTATGCGATGCAGGAATACATCGACCAACTATCAGGAGGTAGCGGGAGGGGTTGGTACAGGATTGTGACCACACCTGCTGAAGCACGCCGGGTCATCCGGCAAGGGAAACTGGCGGTAGTTCTAGGAATTGAAACGGCACACTTATTTAATTGCAAAAGTAATGCACCTTGCGATTGGCATAATGCCCTCCAGAAATACTGGAGGAAGGGCGTTCGACATTTCTTCATAATACATCAAGACGATACTGCCTTTGGTGGTGCTGCATTCTTTCAGCTATGTGTCCAAGGCCAGCGAAATTGGCTGGGCACTCAACCGTGGAGACTTATCGCGCCGTACGACCTCACAACGCGTCCGTGCCCACAATATGAATTTGCAGGGGGACGCTGCAATGCTGCAGGCTTAACACAAACCGGCAGAGATCTGATTCAAGAACTCATGCGACTTGGAGCAATCATCGATGTCGATCACATGTCTGACCGAGCCTTTGCCGAGACGCTAGATCTCGCTGAACACCGTGGATATCCAGTGGTTGCCAGCCACGCAGGTTTTAACGAGATT
>JAWCKT010000078.1:0-4436 GCA_038851515.1 Hadarchaeum sp. (SeqCode) | reverse complement strand
GGAGAGAGGGAACTCCGGCAGCTTCCAGTCCTCATCCTTCGGCGGCTTCACATCAGTTAAAGCGGCTATGGAGGCAAGAGCCGCAGCGTCGATAAGTCCACCGTCATGATCTAAAACATCTATGTCGATAAAGACCGACCAGACATCTTCTCCCGGTTTTATCCCCAGCTTTTCCAAGTCGATAGCATCCGACTCCCTGATGCCGCGGTCGACCACCCGCGCCAGCTCGATGGCCTCAACACGCGGCGGGCCGGGCTCAAAGGTGGGTGAGGCCAGCGGTAACAGTTCCGCGTTCACGATTAAAACCCCGCTCTCGGGAGTGTCCGGGAATGGCTCCGCATGCATCAATTTGACGCCGACGAGGACCTGGGTCTTGCCCAGCTTCACCTTCGCCGATCCATTGGCTGTTTTTATCAGGCCTTTTTCCACCACGACCTCCCTGAGCTGGTCCAAGGCACGACCGTCAACGCGCTTACCCTGTTTCACCAAGTCGATTATATAGTCCCGCTTAACACAGGAGATTATTTCATCCATGGCTACTCACCTTCTTTAATAGCATACTTCTCCTTTAGTGCCTGCCGTTGCACCTCATAGATCTTCTCACAACCCTTGAAGGCTAGTTCCAGAGCCTGCTTGAACTCCTCCTTGGTGAAATGTCCATCCATCTGCAGAAGAGTTATCACTTTTTTTCTTGGAATAATCGCCACCGGCATGTCCGTGGTTCCAAACTGGTCCTCTTCCTTCATAAGATCAAGGACAATGGTGTCATCAATTTTGCCCACCGCTACCGATGAAACCAAATCTCTCATCGGTACCCCAGCATCAGCCAACGCCACCGCAGCCGCGTTAATTCCAGCCGTTCTGGTCCCGGCATCCGCCTGCAGCACTTCGATGAAGACATCGATCACCGATCTCGGATAAAGTTCCAAGAAAAGCACGGGCTCCAGCGCCTCTTGGGTAACCTTTGAGATCTCCATCGACCTCCTATCCGGTCCCGGTTTCTTTCGGTCCTCCACCGAGAACGGAGCCATGCTATATCGGCAGCGCAACACTGCAGAGTCTGGCTGCTGATCGTGCCTCGGATGCATTTCACGAGGTCCATACACTGCGGCAAACACCTTATTATTTCCGAGCTCGACGTAGGCTGAACCGTCGGCCCGCTCGAGAACTCCTGCTTTTATCTTCAACGGCCTGAGCTCATCAGGTGCCCGGCCGTCTAGCCTTCTTCCATCAATCAACAATTTTTCCGGTTTTTCCATTCAAATTCCTCCTGATCTTTCTTTCTCAAGCATGAGCGACACCCGGTCGGTGAGACCAGAGGTGTGCGCCTCGCGCTCGATCATGAGTATGGCCTCCACGGCCAAGTTAACCATCTCTGGGTCGTCTCCCCAGATTATTATCCTCCCGTTCTGACCCACGGCGAGGGTACAGCCAGTCTTGGACTCTATAACTTTAAGCATGGATCCCTTACGACCCAGCACCCGTGGTATCTTTGCTGGCGATATCTCCACCAACTTGCCGCCCTTAATCCTACCCATGCCTCGTCCCGGTGTTTCCAACAATACCCTCATATACTCATCGACTTCTTTGACTGAGGCAAGCACCACATCACCGATACTGAGGAACTTGCTTATGTCCTCCTTGTTAAGATCTACCTTTCGATGTACCAGCTCGGAAACAAAAAGATTGGCAGTATAGGGTGAGTTGATATCGAGAATCCAGCCCGAGGAATGATTGTCGATGACTACTCCAATGACGAGATCGCCGACATGTGGGATGTAGCGCCCCTGAAGAGGTATCACCCTGACCCTGTCTCCCTTGACATCGGCCAGCCCCACTACTGCGGAGTAGATTTTGCTGCCCTCACGGTAGGAACCCTCGAGGTGCTTATAATCACCTTCCGCAATCAGCTGCCCGGGAACCACAATCTCCCTGTTCTGAACGTGAATCATCACAACACCTTCGTCTCTACCTCTCCCCTAGTCAGATCGTTAAGCCTATCGAAAAATTCCCCCTGCACTCCTGCAGGTATTTCCACGACCACGGCCCATGAACCATCATTGAGCCACTGCTCCTGCTTCACCGCCCCGAACTCCCTCACCGTTCGTTGAACCCTGCCCACATAGCTGGCCGGTATTTTTATCGCTATCCTCTTGGTTTCAAACTTCAGTGGCAGAATTGGAGCCAACGCCTTAACTATCTTAGGAATCTGCTCCTCGGCGCTCTTATACTCATCTATCTGAACCTTGGCCTCGTTGATTGCCGTTTCAATCCTAGCGGGCGGATGAGGCAGCCCAGTCTGTGGATTGACCGCGCGTCTGGAGATTATGGCCACCACCTGTTTCAGTCTCTGTTCTCGCATCCTTCGCCTTTGCTCTGTGGTGATTTGAACCTCGCCCTTTTTTACTATCTGCTCGGCAACCTTGTAGACATCGGTGGTCCCAAAAACTTTCCGGATCATCTCCTCAGATGCCACGTCGCCTTTTTTTGAGTCCTTGAAAATTTTATCGCTGGCCAACAGGTTATGCATGTCCACGCTACCGCCTGTCCTCAAGCTAAGCGCCAACTCAGGATCTACGAGTACCTCAAAGGTCGTCCCATGACTGGACAACCTAGCTACAACAGCATCCTCTAACTTGACCATGGTCCGCTACTCCTTCGCGGACTTGGTCTGCGGCTTAGGGCCCAACTTCTTTATGTACTTGGCTATTTCCTCATTGCTCAGCTTCTCAAAACGCCCTGTCTTTACCGGTATAACCGCCATCTCCACGTTTTCTTCAGTAAACTCGCCCTCAACAACCAACCGAAGTGCCTCTAAAGCAAGGAGGATGGCATCCTCAAGAGAAAGCTTCTCGTCATAATTCTTCTCAAAGAAATCGGTCACCGTCTGGGCTCCGCCCCCAATCGCCTGACACTTGTACGCTGCCACAACTCCACTGGGGTCCGTCTCAAAGAGACGAGGTTTCTTGTCATCAACACCGGCAATGAGAAGTCTGGCACCAAATGGTCTGACGCCACCATGCTGAGTGTAGAGCTGCTTGGTGTCCCCGATGCGCTTAGCCAATGACTCTACGCTTATGGCCTCGTCATAACGCAAACGATTGATCTGGGCCTCTATGCGTGCGTGATCAATCAACACGCGAGCATCTGCAATCAAACCCGATGCTGCCGCCCCGATGTGCTCGTCCACTTGGAAAATTTTCTCGATCGAAGTTTCTTCTACCAGTTTGCTCCGAACCCTTTTTTCCGCAGCCAGAACCACGCCTTCATTTACCTTGATTCCCAAAGCCGTCAGCCCTCGCTTGACGGCCTCTTGGGCATATTGGACCTGGAAGAGTTTACCATCTGGGCTGAAGACAGTTATCGCCCTGTCATAACCTGCTCCAGGTGGTACAAACGCCATGTATATCAACCTTTCTTAAACCAATGACTGTGATTCAATAACTGTAAGATATAGACATATTTAACATTAGCGGCAGCTACCAGCAGCGCCATTTTCGCCCTGATGCCCCCAAAATTTTCTTTTGGCAGCCCTAATCGTGCCAGAAACTCCGATAATCTTTATTGGAATTCCTCTCTCCGCTATTTTTTTCCTAAGCCCATCCAAGAGACGATGAGAACAGAAAAGAATACCCTTACCAAAACTCGCCTCGTAAATAATCGTTCTAATCTCCCTTTGGTCTGCTCGCAGCTCCTTGTAAAGCCAAGCCAGCGTTTGTCCGATATTCAGGTTTCCATCGACAACCTCAAACACCACATACCTCCTCCTAATCCTCATGGCCTTTCACCGGCCTCAAGAAAATCCATCACCTTAGCCATAGCAACCTCGCGTTTGGCGGGAAATGACATCACCTTGAGCTTCACATGAATCGACTCACCCATCCCGGTGAGGACCAACCTGCCCTCGCTCGCACACTGTTTGTCAAATCTAAGGTAAAGAAAACATGACTCATCCATTCTTTCTTCAACCGCTTTTCGGAGATCTGAGAAAGTAGACTCATCCATCTTCATCCGAATGTTCCGCCAAAGTTCCTGGAGTTCCTTTCTCTGGTCAATTCTGGACTCAAAAACTACAATGGGATTTCCGTGGTGTCCGGTCATGTGTTTCCTGCGTACGCCCACGGATGAAGGCAAAAAACTTCTCAGTAATTCCAGAACCCTCTGCTCGTCCTCAGTGGCATGCGCATGTAAGCTTATCACCGCGCTACTAAAGGGAAACGCCATCAACTCACTTTATTCTCTTCCGGGCTCTGACGCTCGGCCTCATGCGCTCCGCACCTTTACCCTTCCTAATCAGCCCGCGGGATTTTTTACCCGCGTGCGTCAGGCCCCTGTAGACTCGCCCCCGGTGTTCCCTAGCCACTATCCAGCTCAGCTGAGGGTCGCTTTTGATAGCAGGATGATGGGGATCAATCATTATGACTTCATAGTACTTA
>JAWCKT010000077.1:3790-4475 GCA_038851515.1 Hadarchaeum sp. (SeqCode) | reverse complement strand
CGGCGCCCAACAGCTACGGTTTTTCAGTCATATGGCCTTTTCCCCCATATGAGCGTTTTTGAAAACATAGCATTTGGATTGAAAATTCGACACATTCCACGCGCAGAAATTAGGCGGAGGGTGGAAGAGGTTTTAAACTTAGTTGGGTTGGCTGGTTTGGAAGATCGTCCCCCAACAAAACTCTCTGGAGGTCAACAGCAACGCGTGGCATTGGCTCGGGTTTTAGTGATTAAACCCCAGGTTTTGCTGTTTGATGAGCCTCTTTCTAACCTTGACGCCAAGCTGCGCGTAGAAACACGCGAGCATATCCGCCGCATTCAAAAAGATTTGGGCATAACCAGTCTTTATGTCACTCATGACCAGGCTGAGGCAATGGCCATTTCTGATCGCATCGTTGTAATGAACCAGGGGCGCATTCAACAAATTGGTGCTCCTCACGAGGTTTATTTGCGTCCAGCAAACGTGTTCGTGGCTGACTTCATTGGTCGAGCCAATTTTCTTAGAGCTAGGGTGGTAGCCCAAAACGTTGTAGGCATAGAAGTCGAGCTTACTAATGGGGAACGAGTCGTGGTCGAGCATCATTTTGATTTTGCCGTGGGGGAGAATGTACGTCTTGTGGTTAGACCAGAAGCCATTGACTTAGTAGCTCCGGAGGAGGGACTTTTGAGGGGGCAAATCGTTCTGG
>JAWCKT010000077.1:0-3759 GCA_038851515.1 Hadarchaeum sp. (SeqCode) | reverse complement strand
TACAATTGACAGGAGCTTCTGCTCATTATCGCATTGCTTTGGACTCCGGAGAAACCGTAGAGGTGGAAATCTTGGGCGCCTTAGAAAGGGGGGTCCTCTCCCCAGGAACTCTTGTGGGGCTACGTCTCCATTCTCGAAGTCTTTGGATCTTGCGCGAATGAACTTCGAACTTTTTGTCTTTGATCTTGATGGCACCCTTCTTGACAACAACGGTGTTATAAGCTCGACGACTCGTCGAGTCCTTGAGAAAATAAAAGGTCAAGCTCGTGTGAGTTTGGCCACAGGGCGTTCGCTTTTCTCGGCGAAACCTTACATCGAAGACCTAAAAATTAGCGAACCTGTCATACTCTACCATGGTGCTGTGGTGTTTTGTCCCGTTACCCATCAGGTTTTGCGCGAGATTCGTCTCTGCCCACAAAGTGCGCAAACGGTGCTGCGGTTAGCTCAAGACTTTCCTGTGGATGTCCAACTTTATCGCTCGGTTGACGACCCGCGAGTTTATGTACGTTCGATTTCCCCAAATATTTTAAAGTTTGCAGAAAAAGAGGGACTTCCCATAGATGTCGTTTCTAACTATGAAAAATTGGCCAAAAAGGGGCTGCTTAAGCTGTTGTTTATTGGGGAGAAAGAAGTGTTAGCAGAACTTAGTATGGCTTTGCGAGACGCGGAAGTAAATATAGTTTTCTCGGAGGCAAACTATCTTGAAGTTTTGCCCCCTGGGGTTTCCAAAGGTACCTCCTTGGCTTGGCTTTGTGAAAGGCTGGGAATTCCGTTGGAACGAGTGGTCGCTGTGGGTGACCAAGAAAGTGATGTGCCTATGTTCGAGCGGGTGGGATTAGGGGTGGCCATGGCGCACGCGCCTTCCGCGGTGAGGCAAAAAGCGCACAAGACTGTTCAGGATATTCTTGAGCTGCATACATTAATTTTTCCTTGGTAGTTGGATTAAACACCTCACTTGACTTTTTAATGTTTTATTTTATAATATTGCAAACGTTTGGAGGTGATATAGGATGAAGCGTTTAGGTGCTCTGATAATGGTGGGTTTTCTCGGGTTAGGAGTAATTGGGGCTGAATACACGTTTTATATTGTTTCACACGGCGGACCTGGTGATCCCTTCTGGGGTGTGGTCATGAAGGGGATGCAGGACGCCGCCGAAATGTTGTCCAAAGGGACTGGCGATACTGTAAAAGCCATCTATCTTGGCCCTGCAATTTATTCAATTCCAGAACTTGTTAACATGCTGAACAGCGCAATCGCTGCGCGTCCAAACGGTATTGCCTGCACTATTACTGATCCCGCGGCGTTGGATGAACCACTGCGCCGAGCTATTGGGCTTGGAATCCCTGTGATTGCGATAAACGTCCCCGATCCACGACCTTCAGCCGAGCGCATTCCTTATCTCTTTTATGTTGGGGGAGATGAGTACCTTTCAGGCATTAAAGCTGCGGAACGCATGCTTGCAGTGCGCAAGCCAGCTCGGGCCGTTGTGTTCATCCATGAGGTGGGACATGTGGGCCTTGAATTGAGGGCGAAGGGATTTATTGAGGTCATGACTCAAGCTGGGGTTCCCGCTGAAAAGCTGGCTATCGGCACGGATCCGACCCAGGCTGTGGATATCATCCGCGGGTATTTCAGCAAATACCCTGATGTTGACGCGATTTTCACCCTTGGTCCTCTGGGAACACTTCCTACAGTTACATTTCTAAAAGAGCAGGGGTTGGCTGGGAAGGTCATGCTGGGATGCTTCGACTTGGACGAAGTCACACTTCATGCTATCGAGGGAGGTGTGGCTTTGTTCACTGTAACGCAGCAGCAATATCTCCAGGGCTATCTTCCGATCGTTTGGCTCTATCTTTACAACAAATACGGTTTCCTGCCCGCTAACGACATCTTGACCGGTCCAGGCTTCGTCGATGGTTCTAACGTAAAGATGGTCGCGGAACTTATCAAGAAGGGTTACTGGTAATCCCGCAACATTTTGTGAACATGAAAAATGTGCAGAGAGCGGGGAGGGTGTTGAGCTCTCCCCGCTCGCTGTTTTTTTGGCTTCGATATCATCCGGAATTTGGGGCTATTGTTGGTACAGTTGTAGTTTTCATTGGTTTTTCGCTCACAGCCACGCGCTTTCTAACCGCGGATTCTCTTGCCAGCATTCTCACGGTAGTTGCGGAGCTTGGTATTGTTTCAGCAGGCATCACTTTTCTCATGATATGTGGTGAGTTCGATCTTTCGGTGGGGTCTGTGCTTGGGACATCGGCCATGATTTTTGCTCTTACTTCCAAAGCGGGGTGGCCGCCCTTCGTCGGGTTTTTAGTGGCCTTAGTCGCCTCTGCATTTATAGGTTTGTTAAACGGGGTTGTGACCGTAAAAGCTGGCATCCCCTCCTTTATCACCACTTTGGGAACCATGATGTTTTGGAGGGGGATTCTGCTGGCAGTAACAGGGGGTTTCCCTGTCACATACTTTCCCAAAGGGCTCCCCTTTTTGTTCTTCGTTCTGAATGGGTGCATAGCGGGGCAGTTTCGGGTGTCGGCTTTATGGTTTCTAGGTTTAGCGGGTCTTCTTAACATTGTTTTGACGAAGACACGTTATGGCAACGCTGTTTATGCTACAGGAGGGAATCGAGAGGCTGCGCGAGCGCTTGGCGTAGCTACAAACAAGGTCAAAATCATTAATTTTGTAATTTCTGCGATGCTAGCGGGACTAGCCGGGTGCATTCAATTCGCGAGGTTTTTCTCTGTGGACCCTATGCGAGGCTTTGGACTGGAGCTCGAGGCTATTGCGGCAGCGGTCATCGGAGGGACGCATCTTTCAGGCGGAGCGGGTAATTTAGTAGGCACCATTTTTGGCGTGTTTCTTGTAGGGATGGTTCGCTCAGGGTTGGTTCAAGCCGGGGCTCCGGCATATTGGTACCAAGCTTTTGTGGGGCTTATTGTAGTGATCGCGGTGATTCTCAACACAAGTTTAAGGAGGTGGGCTCTTCGATGAACGATCGTGTTCCTCTGGTCCAAATGATCAATATTTCCAAAAATTTCGGGACTGTACAAGCTCTAAAAAATGTTGATTTCGATGTCCATCACCGGGAAGTGATGGGTCTTGTGGGGGACAACGGAGCTGGCAAATCTACTTTGATTAAAATTTTGACGGGTGTTTTTCCTCCTGACACGGGAGAAATTTATTTTGAGGGGAAAAGGGTAGTGATTCGGTCTCCTAAGGAAGCTCGTGCAATGGGGATAGAAACAGTATATCAAGATTTAGCGTTGATTCCGCTGATGAGTGTTTCGCGAAATTTCTTTTTGGGGAGAGAACCGGTTGCATGCTTTGGCCCATTTCGTTTCCTTGACAAAAGAAAAATGGATCGAGTCGTGCTAGATGTGCTCTCGCAGATTGGCATAAGTGTACGCTCTCCTGATGAGCCTGTGGCGGTTCTTTCTGGTGGGGAGCGGCAATCAGTGGCCATTGGGCGCGCTTTGCACTTTGGAGCTAAACTTCTTATTCTTGATGAACCCACATCTGCTCTTTCCGTTCGTGAAACGCACAAAGTTTTAGATTATATTTTGGAAGCTAAAGAACGCGGTTTGTCTATCATTTTCATCACTCATAACATTTATCATGTATATTCCGTTGCTGATCGTATAACAATCCTAGAACATGGCTGTAAAGTCGCTACTCTCCAGAAAAGCGAAGTGACGGCGGAGGAAGTTATCGAGATCGTTAGGTCCGGGTATAATAAAAAGCGATGAAGCGTTTAAAGCTTG
>JAWCKT010000076.1:3650-4498 GCA_038851515.1 Hadarchaeum sp. (SeqCode) | reverse complement strand
ACTGGCCCGGGTTTTGGGTCGCAATCCCTTTTCCCCTCTTCTTCAGAGGGAGGGGGTTCAAGATAGGCGGCGGGGCCGCCACTCAAACTCAGATGTCGCAATCCCTTTTCCCCTCTTCTTCAGAGGGAGGGAGCAGCATTTCCGGAGGATTCCGGGGCTGCTGATAACTGGACATTAGGACTGACGTGATTTTTTGTCAAGCAAAAAATGCACTTCCCCCAACGTGGAAAAAAGTTTGAATATGTTCCCGGAAAAACCACCGACTTGGCAAAAAATTTGCTCTCCAGGACAGCTAACCTCCTTTTTTTCTTGGATTATCATGGAGGCAAAAATTCTGTCTGAGACCCGGGGAAAGGTGCTCTAAGCTGGATATTCAAACTTTTTGGCCTTATATTGCCCAAGCCTTTTGCGGCCCATGGCCATCTCATTGAAATAGCTGCAAAATAAACTTGTCAAAATGAGATTCTTCTCTCAGGATGAAAAAGTTTGAAGGAGCCTCCCGGACCTGGAGGTAAAGGGACATATTCAAACTTTTTCCGGTTTAGGGCAAAATACCCCAAATATAGCTTATTTTCCTAAAATCATTAGATAATCCGTCCAAAACGGCGGTTTGTGAAAAGTTTGAAGGAGAGGAGCCTCTCCATACTTCTTAACAGAATACGGCTTCTCGCCTCTCAGATGCTCTGCCGGGAACTGAGATGGGCGGCCGGGGAGATTAAACCTCCTCAAGGATGACATACTTTCCCAGCCCCGAACTGGTGCCCTTGCCTACATGGACCAGCTGACCCAACTTCAGCAGGGGGTGAAATATCGGGGGAACGTCCAGGTATTGGATACGGCCCACTATC
>JAWCKT010000076.1:0-3640 GCA_038851515.1 Hadarchaeum sp. (SeqCode) | reverse complement strand
ATGTCCACCGAACGCTCCTGCCGGTGGGAGTATCGCTGCCATTCATGCCAGGAGAGCTCCTGGACGCCGATGGCCACCTCTTCGGCGGCCAGGGCCAAACCCGAGTAGTCCACGGTCAAGGGTTGGGGGGCGAAGTCGGCCAGATGGTGCAGGCGCCTCAGGAGGTTGCGGATCAGCACCACAAACGGGAGTTGTCGGACCACTTTTTTGCGGTTCACCAGGCGGGCGGGGGTTTGAAAGATTATGGTCAGATCGCAGGGGCGGGCTTCGGGGTCAGGTTCGGGAGACCAGTTTTGCACTGGCAGGGGGTCTTGGATGAGGCGGGTAGTGCCATTGTAGAGGAGCGCGGAGCCGTTACGCGGGGTCCGGGCCTCCAGGAGGCGCAGTCGTCCCCGCCCCCGGCCCCAGCCTCGCCCCAGTCCGACCCGCCCCATATGCTCCACTGCCAGAAGAAAGTGCGGGAGATAATCAATGGCCCCGCCAATGAGAGTGAGACCCAGGGTCAGGCGGCTTCCCGGAGGAAATTTCGTTTCCTGGGTAAGCGGCGGAAGGAGGACGAAAGGCCGGGGGCGGGAATGGCCGGATTGGGGAACCCCTTGCCGGGAAAGATGAAAAGTCGAAAAATCCCGAGAGTCCCGGCGTCGCCGCTCACCGCCGGCATGGGGACAGGGATTTTGGGTCTCGAAAAGGAAGACATACCCGCAGGAGAGACCTTGCGGACAAGAAGCACACTCCTGGCAGAGGGAGGTGCAAAACAGCTGCTTCAAGGCCCGGCCCAAACCACCGCGCACGGTGCTGCCCTTATAAGGAGGCATGGACAAAGGGTCTTGGGCTTCCAGTGTCAGATTTACGGTTAGAATAGGCAAATTCATACGCTGATTATTGACGGGCTACACTACCAAGGTGCTTCGGAAAAACGAAGCTTAAGGGCAAATTCTATTCATCTTTCTGCAAGCCCTATAATATCTTAACTCACTGAGAGAATTAAACAAAAAATATACCTGCCAACTAGGACAAAGGGGAAGTCCTCAGGGAGCAGCTTTTGCTTGGCCAAGAAGAACGGCAACACTTCCGGCAGCAAGAAAAGACAAAGGGGAAGTCCTCAGGGAGCAGCTTTTGCTTGAGGGGACCTGCGAGTGTGCGGCACCATGATAAACGCCGCGTGCTATGAGCCCTCATTGAGCTGGGAATTAAGAGGGGTATTGCGCCGAAAACCATGATCAGCTTCCAGGATATGATGGCGATGTTTCGCAATTTTAAGTGGACGGCATGCATCGGTCTTTGACTCTGTTGGTGGGCAAAATACAGACCCCGTCACAACAATGGCCTCATTTACAGTGCCGAACGGGATATTGCCATATTTATGAGGTCTTAAAAGATGGCGGCATCACCGTTTTTTTGGAGTCAACTGTTCTTACCCTTCATGGTAAGGAAGATAAAAATAAGAAAATCAATCAAGAAGGATAGGCAATGGCCCAGCAACCCTGTGTCAAAGGTAATAAAACCGATTATAATTTATGTTATGCCAAGTGTTGCACAAATTGCCATGCGATAGTCTGTAGTTTGTGTGGCTACAAAGAATAGTGCCCAAAGTGTGGAAAGAATACCCTTAAATAATATTGTTACTACCCGAAAAGAAAACCGGGCCCCTTTGTGAAGGGAGCCCAGTTTTTGGCCTTTTTCCAAATTAAGGAGAAATTCCAAGAGAGTCACTCAAATTTCACCAAGTCAGCGCCATAATTGGCGGGATTGATGTCAGCACCGCAGGCCTGGAAATATGCCAGCCAGAAATCTTTAATCTTCAACATATCCTCGGAACTTTTCCCCCCGGCTCCCACGACATAGACCTTGACACCCTTCAGATCAGGCAAGCGGTTCTGTTTCTTTTCATTGAGGATAATAATGTCAATATCTTTTTTCCCGGGAGCCTTTTTGTGGAAGTTGTAGAGCGACGATTCCTCAATCATGTCAGACATGATAACCAAAATTTTCCGAGGATAGTTGGGGAAAGAGGCAAATACCTGCTGGGCCGGGACCAAGGCGCTCATGATTTCAGTGGCCCGACTAACGGGCTGGCTCAATAACTCCTCCAGTTTCCGATGAATATTTGTTACCTTTTCTTGAAACAGGGCCCTGTATTTAAGTGGATTATGCTTCCAGGGATCATACACTGGGAGTTCCTCATTCACCGTGAAAATGCCTTTCACCGCCGATTGGTCTTGAATAGCCCCGATGACGATGCGTTCCCCGGCTTTTAGCCCTTGAGAGTCTTTAGGGTCTCCCTTGCCGACAATTTCTTTGGCCCGCCTAAGATAGAATTCCCGAGATTGCTTTTGGGCGGCACTACCAGACAAGTCCACCAATACCACAATAAGTCTAAGTGGGGGGATGTCCGAGCCCAATGCCAAGGGGGAAAACCCAAAAAGAAGTAATAGAATGGATATAATGACTTGCCAGTTTTTCCAATGATTCATGTTAAACCTGTTCACCGCAGTCCTCATCCAATTTGCCGGCAAAAATGCCAATGTCAATGTCTGGGTCTTTTTGAAAGCTTAAAGGCTCCTTGCTACCTTTCCCGGCTTTCATCCTGCTTCGCATATTTTCATGACGGTATATGCTGATGAGCAATTCTGTGGTTTTCTGGACGTTATTTGCTCTGGCTACATACTGGTCAAAAAGATTGCCACGTGCAACACTTATTTTTGAAATTGACTCTTCAATTTTATCCTTCGCCTCACGCAATGACTCCAAGTCTTCACTTAATTCATTAAGTATTTTGCGTGATTCTTTTATAATGCGTTTAACATGATAATCCTCTCTCTTTATTTCATCTCCCACATCAATGTGGTAAAAATTCGACGCTATTGTGGCTACCATAAAGATCAGGAGATTGATGGAGAGGAAGACAATGGTCACCATCCGGGGGTCCATAGAGATCCCAAGGAGGGTGGCTATCTTTGAGCCTTCCACGAATTTTTCCCTTATATAGGCGATGCTGATAAGGACGGCCATGACAATGATGATCATGAGCATTGCCTTGCACGCCCCCGGTAAGCTTTCAAAGAAAGATTCCCTGCGCAACTGAATTCCCAAAAAGTGAGCCGCCAAGGGAATAATTACGCCCAAGCCTGCGGCCAAAAGATAGGTCAGCCATTTGGCTTCCCCTAATATATCGAAGACCACAGAATTCATGGGAAATTCACACATCGCCAGAACTGCGAAAATAATCCAATAAGAAATGGGTACTGGTACAGGCAGTCGAGATTTTTCTGTGATTTTGCGTTTATCTTTATGATCTTCTCTGGCCTCCTGGTGCTCTTTCTCTAAAGCCTTTATCTTATCATTTAAATTTTCAAGGGTCACTTTCTCCATACAATACTGCTCTTTCAGTTTTTTGTCCGCCCGCTCATATCTCTCCCTAAGATACCGAATCTGGGCTTCGGCATCGCTAATCCGACGGTCTTCATAAAGCGAGGGGCTAACCGAATCATCCGATGGATATCCTTCTTTGCCATCTTTCCTGCCGTGGAAGATGGCCTTCCACTTTTTCCAAAACAATGCCATAATAGCACCTTTCGATAAACTCTTTTTTAAGTAAGATTATGTGCCTGTTCCGTTACTATAATCCACATACCAAGCC
>JAWCKT010000075.1:3115-4522 GCA_038851515.1 Hadarchaeum sp. (SeqCode) | reverse complement strand
TGACGAGCTTGATCTGAAGATTATAAGGATGCTCGAGGAGGACGGGAGCATCTCATTTACCGAGATGGCGAGAAAGCTCAAGCTGAACGAATCAACGGTGCGAAAAAGGGTCCTCTCACTGAAGGAAAAAAAAGTGATTAGGAAATTCTCCATCGTGATAGACCCGGCCAAACTCGGCTTCAGCACCATCGCCGTTGTCGGCATCGACGCGGCCCCGGATAAACTTCTGGAGATTGCCCAGAAACTGGCCGAGCTGCCGGAGACCAGATACGTGGCCACATCCGCTGGCGACCACATGATAATGACCGAGATCTGGGCTAGTGATGGTAGGGAACTATCGCAAATTCTCTCGAAAAAAATAGGCACAATAGAGGGAGTGAAAAAGGTTTGTCCGGCGATCGTCTTAGAAAAGATAAAGGAGTAAAGAGCTTCCAATCCTCCCCTACTCAGAAACGATTAAAAAAAAGCTAATGCATGACTAATGCTTTACAATCAACATGACCTTAAAAGGTGTTCTTGTAAAGCTCACTTCGGATAACTTCACTGACTTTAACCTTAGGCTGCACCCTCGCTACGCAAAATCCCCCCTGCCTGAGGAGAGCCAATGACCCCGAGCCGAAACCGCCTGCTACCACTGTATTCACCCCATTATCCCTGAGCAAACGAACCACGGTTGGGCCTCTTCCTTTTAACAATTTTGCCGCTGGATTCTCCATGATTTCAACATGGGCTTTTTTGCCATCGATCGCGACAATGGTGAAGGTCTCCGCCTTGGCGAAGTGCTCCGCCACCTCGTCTCCCAAGCCCTTGCGCCCATCAGTGGCGATGGCTATCTTGACCTTAGCCATAATATCTCACAACCAGTTACCTCTCGCCCTGCGACTCAAGACTTTTTATTCTGGATTCAACGTCTTCCAGCTCCCGCTTCAGCTCCTCAGCGTAATTTTTGAGGTATTCGAGATCTACATCCGGCGAAGCCTCTGCCGGACGCGCCTTCTGGATATAGAACCGCCAGCAAGCCCTTGGACCGTAGAGCCAACCAGGACGTTCCCATGGGGCAAATAGTTGAACGGCCCTCTGCCAGGCCAATACTGGCTTGCTCTTCTCCACCCACACATTAATATCACCAAAATTATGTTCTATTGCACAAAATATAAAAAGCTTTTGATTAAGCTCAGTACTCCCGCAAGTGGAAAATGCACGTTAGAACCAAGGCAAAGTTTTAAGCCGATGGTGCACCAAGTGCACCATGATGAAAGTCAAGATTGGCATATCCATGGAAGAAGGCCTCTCGAAAAGGCTTGATGAGCTAGTCCAGAAGATGGGTGAACTGAAAGTTTCCAAATCCGAGCTCGTAGAGGCGATTTTGGCGGCATATTTCAAGTCACAGGTAGACCACAAGGAAAA
>JAWCKT010000075.1:0-3105 GCA_038851515.1 Hadarchaeum sp. (SeqCode) | reverse complement strand
TACACCCTAACAATAACCCCGATCAAAAACGTCAGCGCGGCAACCCCCAGGCTAATCGCCGCCATCTCGACAAATCTTCTCTTAAAGGGAAGATCCTTAGCCACGGAAATGTAGTAGGTGAAAATAAAAATGATGAGGATGGCAAACGTTATCGTTACTCCCAGCGAAAGAATGGTCTCCTGAAATAAGAGAAACGGCGCTATTAGTAGCATGACCGTAATCAGATAAGCACTTCCCGTGTAAAGCGCGGCCTTGAGCGGAAGTTTCGAAGACTCCTCCGCCTTCGTCGAAAGGTACGCGGAAGTGGCCATGGAAAGAGAAGCCGCGATCCCTGTGATCAAGCCTGCCACTGCGACAACTAGACTGTTCTGAAAGGCTAAGCTGAATCCAGCCAACGCCCCAGTTAACTCTACCAGCGCGTCATTCAACCCCAGCACCATGGAGCTAACATAATCAAGCCTTTCCTCCTTAACAGAACTGATAAGTTGGTCCTCGTGAATCTCCTCGTCCCTCAGGATTTCCTCAGCCCCCGCCACAAACTTGGACAATTTATCGTAGACTTCTTGAGCTCGCTCCTCGCTATTTTCCATCAATTTCAAACCAAAAGTTATGCCAAAAATTCTCGAGACGAAAACGTAAAACCAAACCAACATCCTGCTGGGTTTCACGTTGATCTGGGTGTGCTCTTTCCAGAAGTTGTAGTGTCTGAGTTCATCTGTGGCCATCCGTTCCAAAATCTCCTTAGTGCGCGGATCTCTTGCAACCGTTGCCAGCCTCTTGTAAATGAGGTGACCATTGATCTCCTCCCTCTGCGCGGCAACGGCGGCGTCTTTAACTTCGGCATTCAAAGGCTGAGTACTCATGAATGTCAATTAGCCATGAATCTTTGATATTTTAGATTTTAGTCCTTTTTCATCAAGAACTAATTTTAAGGTAAATTTGCCCTCACCGAATTTATTTTAATCAGACCTCTTGAGCCTTCTCATCTTCCCTTTACCTACAGTCATGCCCACTCTAGGCTTCGCTGCAAGATAGACCGATCGTAAATTCATTCCCTCAAAATCCTTCTGAACACGCTCCAACTCCTGCGGCGTCAGCGGTCTGGTTGGGCTGGGCCTAAGAGGTGTGTTGATCTGAACCTCGTCGGGACCTACTGATCTGACAATTTCGGCGATCTCGCGAGAAAAACCCATATTCTCCGGGACGAACATGACCTCCAATTGGAACCTGCCTCTGAAACCGGCACGGAATTTCTTCAACCCCTCAACAATTTTCTGAAAACTCAAGCTCTGATGAGGTCGATTTATCATCCGTAGCAGCTGATCGTTGAAAACATCCAACTTGCCCTTCACCACATCTGCCTTGACCAGATCCTCTCTAACATCCTTCCTGCTCTTAAGTGAAGAGTTGGTCAGAACCGCCACGGGTAACCCTGAAATCTCCCGAGCGGTCTCTATAAGTGCCCCCAAGTTCTGAGCCAGCGTTGGTTCGCCGGTACCGGAGAAAGTCACCACATCAGCGTTAACCCTCTTGATGGCTCGCCTGAGGGCGCGCGCGACTTGGTCTTCGGTGACAAAAATCCTCCGTTCAACCGACTTCGCGGTGGTTGGACCGAGCGAACAGTAGATGCAGTCAAACGAGCAGATCTTTCCCTTTTGGCAAATTGGATCCACGCCCAACGATCTTCCTAACCGCCAAGAAGAAACCGGACCATAAACTATTGCCACAACCAGCACCAACGGATTATCGTGCTCTCAGTTAGAAAATTAACCCCCGAATAATATCTTAATAACCAACATCAAGACTATTCCTACCATGAACATCAAAAATGATAGCACCGTCTTTGCCCGATCGCTCTCCTTATGCAGCTCCGGTATTAGATCAGCGGCGGCAATGTAAAGGAATCCACCGGCGGCAAAAGGCAAGAGAAAAGTCATCGCGTGCTCCAGATGTGAAAAGAAATAGTAGCCAAACAGACCACCAGCAACGGCAGTAAGAGCAGTTACAAAATTTAATAAAAGAGCCACCCGGGGTTTCATACCACCGTAGACAATGACCCCAAAATCACCGAGTTCTTGGGGAACCTCGTGGGCAGCAACCGCTAAAGCCGTGACCAAACCGAGCTGTGGACTGGCTAGGAATCCGGAGGCAATTATCAAGCCATCGATGAAATTATGAACTCCGTCACCAACAAGATTAAGATAGGCAAACGTGTGGATCGGGCAGGACTTTTCGTGACAGTGCCGCCAGAGTAACTTTTCCAAGATGAAAAATATCACGAAGCCGACGATTACTGCCTGAAAAACGTTGCCGATTTCCGCGCCCGCAGTTTCTTCTATCGCCTCCGGTAAAAGATGTAAAAAGGCCCCGCCGATTAGAGCCCCGGCCGATAAACCGACCAGTGCCAGCAGGATATACTTGAGTAATCTTTCTGAAACTACCAGAGTCATTGCCCCGACAAATGAAATCAAACTTACCAAAAACGTTGCCAACAGAACTGAAACCATTTCCTCCATCCTGCTCACTTCGCTTTCACACCTTCCTTTAAACAGCTGGGATCGGCAAAAATGTCCTTTTTACACGGACAGGTGCGCGGATGTCCATAAAGCCTGCAAATGTCGTTGATGAGAGAACTCGAAACATGATAATCAATTTTTGAGGCCTCAAGGCACGACTTTCTAACGTTGTATTTTAGGAAATCTGAAAGAAAAAGTTCAAGAATTCGATGCCTTCTCAAAAGTTTTTGGGCTTCCCTTACTCCCCTCTTGGTTAATTGGACGCCATGATAGGGTCTGTGCTTGACAAGTTTCTTTTTGGCAAGGTTTTGTAGCGCTTCCGTATCTGTGGCAGGCCGAACCTTAAGAAATCTTGCTATGTCCGTGGTCCCAAAATCGGAAAAGTTTTCTACCTGTCTTCTATAAATTAACATTAAATACCTGGCCTCATTTTCGGTAACGATTAATTTTGTTTTCATTCTTATCAGAAAATTTTAGGTTATACCTAAATTTAAAAGTTGTGATTACGAAGAAAGAGTATAAATCGTAATTCAGATGGTGCCGAATTGTGAATTCTTGATGAGAAGTCTAGTAATGATAACATTTTAGT
>JAWCKT010000074.1:0-4625 GCA_038851515.1 Hadarchaeum sp. (SeqCode) | reverse complement strand
GGCAGTTTTGATCAGGAGAAAGGGATACAACTTTCCTGAGGACGGCAAGGTGGGAATACTCGCCGCCGGAACTGCCGATGTACCGGTAGCAGAGGAGGCTGCGCTGGCGGCCCGGGTGATGGGCTGCAGGGTTTTCAAAGCCTACGATGTCGGAGTTGCCGGGATCCACCGCCTCTTTGAACCTCTGGGGCAAATGATCAAGGAGGGTGTCTCAGCCATCGTTGTCGTGGCCGGAATGGAGGGAACCCTGCCCTCGATCGTCTCAAGCTTGGTCGATGTGCCCGTGATCGGGGTGCCAACTTCCATCGGATACGGGGTGGGGCTGAAAGGAATCGGGGCGCTGGTCACGATGCTCCAGTCCTGTTCACCCAAGCTCGCCGTGGTTAACATCGACAACGGCTTTGGCGCTGGAGTCTTTGCGGCCTCAATAGCTAGACGAGCTAAGTGAAGCTGACTATACAAGAAAATTGGCCGCTATCCTTTTGTGACGGATTGTTCAAAGATAGTTGAGAGTAACCCAATGAAAGTCATGTTTGTGGAACCGCCGAAGGAAATGTGGTTCGTGATGGGTGAATATCTTCCACCTCCTTTTGGTATACTGCAACTGGCTAGCTATCTCGAAGAAAAGGTCAAAGGCGTTGAAATAGAGGTGCTGGACTGTCAAGTTGAAAACCTAGACTGGAAAGACCTTGAAAAACGCATCGAAGCGGCCCAGCCAGATATCTTTGCACCCAGCGCACTGGCAACCTGCAATGCCTACTTGGTGGCCCGGGCCATTGAGCTGGCGAAGAAAATCAACCCGGAAATTCTCACCATAGCTGGCGGTCAGCACTTCACTGCCACTGCCGACGAGAGCCTTCGGCGCTACCCGGAAATCGACGTCATCGTCAGGGGCGAAGGCGAACAGACCCTCGCCGAAATCGTGAAGACGTTTGGCAAAAAATCAAACCTCTCACGAATAAAGGGCATCTCCTTTCGCCATGGTAAAAAGGTGATACACAACCCGCCCCGTCCGCTGATAAAAGATCTGGACAGCTTACCGCTGCCGGGATATCACTTTGTCGAGGATTTCATTCACAACTATCACTTCAAGATGATGTCGGGACCGAACGCGGGTTACGCCCTGATCGAAGGGTCACGAGGCTGCCCGCACAGGTGTACCTTCTGCTCCCAGTGGAAGCACTGGCAGGGAAAATGGAGGAAAAAATCGGCGAAAAGAATAGCGGACGAAATGGAGTTCTGCTACCAAAACTACGGGATCAAATTCCTCTGGTTAACCGACGACAACTTCGGCTTGGGTAAACACACCGAGGAACTCTGCGATGAAATCAAACGGAGGAGAATTGAGGAAGAGATAATGTGGTTCATGCAGGTTCGCGTTGATGATATCGTCAACCATCCTGATGTTCTGTCCAAGGCCAGAGAATCCGGCCTTCACTGGACTTTAGTTGGGGTGGAGAACCAGAACCCCGAAGCCCTAAATTCATTCAGAAAGCGGATAAACCCGAACGATGCCAAGAAAGCGATGAAGCTGCTGAAGGAAAACGACATTTTTGCCCAGGCGACCCTGATCATCGGCAACCGTGAGGACACGCGCAAATCCATCGCCGATCTCAGGGAATTCACCAACGACATCGACCCTGACCTAGCCATCTTCATGATTCTGACGCCGTTTCCCGGGACCGACCTCTACGAAACGGCGAAAAGGAACGGGTGGATCGAGGATGAGAACTGGGCCAACTATGATATGGTCCACGCGATCATGCCCACGGAAACGCTGACGACAAAGGAAGTTCAGGAGGAACTCTACCATTGCTACCGCAGCTTCTACGGCTCCTTCGGCAGGAGATTTACCGGGCTTTTCTCGAGCAATTCGATGAAGAGGAGGACATACCGTTATCTCGCCGGGCAGGGGCTTCTGAAGGGGCTGAGAGATCTTTTCAGCTGAGTTGTCGCCCATGACCCGCGACATTTACCTGGCCTTTTTTCTGAGCGTCTCCATCTTCGGCATAGCGGTTGCGATTCTGTCCGCTCTTTATCCCCCTTCGTTTTCCGGAGAAAATGCGCTGAGAAAGCCTCTGCTGGGTCTGCTCTTAGGCCTGGTTTGTGTCCTGGGAATGACCGCAACCGTTTCTCCCAAGAGCTGCTCACAAATCTTCGGCTCAAGGAAAAACCTGAAGGCCGCAGACGACACTCGAAAGAAACAAGTGCCGAGCTTCCAAGGCCATCATCCCAGCTGTGGAAACTTTTCCGACCACACCTTTAAAATCGGTGACAAAACAATCTGCGCGGGTTGCCTCGGATTTTTCATCGGTGGTTTGGTAAACTTAGTCGGTGTTTTCTTTTACTTCTTCGCGGGTCTGCAGTTAGGGGAGCTGGCGCTTTCTGCAGCTTGGGTCGGCGCGGCGGGAGTTTTGCTCGGGCTGTTGCTGCCCCTGTTCTCTCTTCCCCGGGCAGTCGGCAGAGCTGCGGTCAACGCGTTCTTTGCCGTTGGGGTCTTCTTGGTGATAATCGGTGTTGACAGTGTGGCTCAGGACCTGAACACAGGATTGTTGCTGATCCTCTTAGCCATCTTCTGGATCTTCACCAGAATTTCAATTTCTCGCTGGAGCCATGAGAAGATCTGCCAAAGATGCCAATCGGTGAACTGTAAACTGCGCGGCTTCTAGGATTCACGCTTTCTTTGGCTCAGGCCGTAGACTGCTCCCGCGATTATCAAGATGCCGACGATTATTACCAGCGCGGGCCAGACGGAGTTCCAAACATCGATGTTCCATTTAAACAGATTATTGAGCAGTGACGTTACTCCGGCGATTATAATAATTAAGCCTACAATCACCGCAGCGATGATGCCCCCGTGCGGCAGGCCAAAACATTCTTCCTCATGCTCCCGTCTCGGCCCAAAACACGTCGGCTCCGTCTTCCTCTCCTCGATGTATAGCTTGGCACCACATTTTTCGCAGGTCTTGGCATCGTCGGGATTCTTCTGGCCGCACTTGTGACAGTAAACCAGAACTTCACCTCCCCTGACTGATTTGACCCCTCGTTGATATAACCATTAGTGCAACCAAACGAATGACGCTTCCTAAGACAATCGAACCACCGATGAAGATCAAGATGAAGCCCAGAAAAGTGAACCAGTCTATCAGCCCGCCGATGAGCCAGTTAAAGGAGAAAGCTGCCCCCGACCAGAAAAGAATGCTGGAAGCCGTGCCTGCCTTTCTCCCCCATGGTTCCCTGAGGACGAACCTCAACCCCAGCATCAGGACATTGAAGACAGCGAGGGCCAGGCAGAAGTGAAAAGCAGCGGTGTAAACCTCTAGGTGGCTTGATCGGGGAGCAAAGAATTTCACGCCCGGGTAGATCTCCTGGAGCCTCAGGTCTTTTAGGAACGCGTATACTTTCACGTGTAAATCTGGATTTGTGGAGAAGATCGCGCCTAAGAGGACCAAGAAGAAGCCGAGGGAAAGCAGCCCGATAATGTCCGTTTTACTTCTGGTTTTTTCGACCAATCGATCCCCTACCTCGACCTGCGCAGAGCCGAAAGGGCGGTCCAGATTATCAACACGCCCAGAACTATGAAGGCGGCGGGCCAGATTTCTATCGCCATCCCATAGTGGTGGGAAAGAACCAGACCCGCACCGAAGAGCATTATCAGCAGACCAATCGTGATAACAACTATCTCTCCGATCTGTTGCATCAAGTCCAACCGATAATCTCGGCGCGCTTGTGGAGGACTATTCCGATTGCTCCCACTTTTCACTTCGGATGAATTGATTTTACCACCGGCGCCTCAATTTTGTGCCATTAAGCTGGTACGGTAAACCGCCAGATCAGCTTGGCTAATCCCCATTTCTGCCTTTATAAAACAGGGATCAACAGCATCAGCAGAACCACAATCAGTATCAAGACCAACAGGATCATGAACGTTGAAAGATCATCGTGCTTTTTTTCCTCAACCTTCTTTTCCGGCTGAGCCTTTACTTCATGCTTAACCTCGGGCTTGGCCTTTTCCTCTGTTTTCCCTCTATGTTCGACCTTCTTCCTCGGCAATACCCCACCTCCCTTCTAAACCTCCCATAAAAGGTTGTAACCTCAGGATAAAAAGCGTAGCGGAAATATGAAGATAACAAAATTAATCAGCTTGGATATTTTTATTTGGTGTAAAACCAAACAGAAGCGGTAAAATGAAAAAGATAATCCTTCTCGCGGTCGTTGCAGTCGTCTTGGCTGTTCTGGTTATCGGGCTCACCATAAATTTAACTAAGAAACCACCAGCAGCAGAGGAATCGCCAACTAAAACGCAGACGACCACGACGGCGGGTCCAACTGAGGAAGAATTTCACTACACCTTCACCCGCGACTGGCTCAAGAAGAACAACATCTGGGTCTTCGACCAGCCATCGCCAGAGTACCTGAAGGAGATAGGCGCCACCGGTACTGCCTTCTCGGTCTACTACATCGGCTTCAACGAGTACGAGAGAGATTACGTGGAAACGCTGCACCGCAACGGCTTCAGAGTTGTCTCCAACCTACCCTGTGGCCAGTCTGCAACCACTGAAAATATGCAACTGCGAGAGGAAGCCGCTCAGAGGGACATCCACGGCAATCCTATCCTTCTGCTG
>JAWCKT010000073.1:0-4626 GCA_038851515.1 Hadarchaeum sp. (SeqCode) | reverse complement strand
GGGAACGAGCGTCCTTAACATGGAACCTACGCACAAAAACCTGGAAGAACACAACAGGATAAACGAAATCTCATTCTTAGAGGTAACCAGGGCCGAAGAGGTGAAACCTGCTACACCCTACGTGTATGACATCAGCTGCCCGCCCGATGAAAACTTCGTGGGAGGATTTGGCGCGGTATTCCTGCACAATACCGGTGAAGGGGGAATGGTCGTGACAAACGACGATGAAATAGCAAGGATGTGCAGGCTGCTCCGCGACCAGGCTTTCGAGCCGAGGCGATTCGTCCACCGCCACATAGGGTTCAACTACCGCATGACTAATCTTCAGGCCGCCATAGGAGTCGGCCAGATGGACCTGATAGATGAGTCAGTTGCAACGCGGAGGCGGAACGCCATGCTCTACAATTCCCTCCTGAAGGACGTTGAGGGAATAACCCTCCCGCCAGAGGCCCCCTGGGCGAAGAATGTCTACTGGATGTACACGATCATGGTGGAGGACTCCTTCGGGATGAGCAGGGATGATCTGATGGCCTACCTGAAGGAGAAGGGCATAGAGACCAGACCCACATTCCACCCGATCCACCTCCAGCCGGTGTACGAAAAACAGTACGCGGGTGAGAGGTATCCGGTTGCGGAGGAACTGGGGAGGAAGGGGATGAACCTCCCGTCGGGAAACACGCTGACAGAGGATCAGATAAAATACATAGCGGAGACCATCGCCTCCGCGCGAAGGTGAGCTGGTGCCCGATCTTTCCTTTGCGGTTGTGGGATGCGGAAGCTTTGGCTCTCGGAGGGTGAACGCCCTCAGGAAGATAGGAGCGAGAATCGCGTGTCTAGTGGACATCAACAGGGAGCTAGTTTCCAGGATGGCCCGCGAGGTGGGGTGTGATCACTGCACCGACTACCGCGATGCCCTGAGGAGGAAAGACATCACACTTTTTTGATTCATCCAAATTCAGTTTCCCACTGGCTGATAACATACCGCCGAAAAGGTGAGAAGGCCCTCGCGTGCCGAAAGGCCACGGGAAGACCGCCCAAGCTTTCATGTGTGGAGTTTAACTGCGTCTGTCTGGCCTGAAGCGCCTGACCACCGACTCCGGACTTGAGACCCCTGTGGACATCGAGCGGATCATATATCTGATTAACCAGCGAACCGGAAAGCGGTTGAACATCTCGAATGTCTGGCAGTGGCTGAGCAAGCTGGGCTGTCGAACAAGAAGCCGGAAAGAGGATAGTGGAGCAAAACCAAGGGCCCAAGCGCTAGCTAAAGGAGAAATAGCCTGAAATTCTCACTCACGCCCGAAAATGGTAGGCCGTTCTTTATTTCGAGGACGAAGCTGAAGCCTCCCTCACCCCAGTTCTCGGGAATACTTAGTGCCAAAGAGAAAAAAGGTGGCTGTCCGCATGACGGAAAAAACGTGGCGAGTTAAGCGTGTCCTCTGCCATCAACCTAGGTAGCCGCCTGGCGTTCCGAATCGAAAGGGGCCGCGTGAACACGGCGACGTTTCTAGAGTTCCTGAACAAACCCGCCAGCACCACCCGCGCAGAAAAGTAATCGTGGTGGTAGATCGCGGCCCGCACATATCTCCAGCTGTGTGAAAAGTACGCTGCTGAGCAAAGTCATTCAAACTCTACTACCTGACGTCGTACTTGCCAGAACTAAACCCGACCGAGTGCGCATGGGGTACTTAGGAGAGGAAAAAATGAAACGCACACTGCCAAAACCCGGGAGTAGGTCCAAAACTCTGACATTCATGCGGAGTGTCCAGATGCGACCATCGCTGATTCGCTCGTTCTTTTATAATCTAACATACATATCGCAATTATCTATAATCGCTCCTTGTCTTTGTCGGGACCGAGGTAGGGGCCTTGTTTAATTTCTAGTATTTTTGAATTTTCTAATATTCTAAAACCATGTCCCCCATCAAGAAGCAGTATGGTATCGCCGACATTTAGAATGCTGCTCCCCACTTTTTCCCCCGTAATGTTGTAAAAACTCGCCTCAATTTTTCCGTACATGATATGTAACACTTCTTGTATTTTTTTTATTGTTTTTACCGAATTTTTGTGAACGTGGGGCCTTATCTCGACGCCTTTTTCGTATTTAAGCACCCCCAGCTGAAGCGGGTTATCCTCTGGGGTGAAAAAATTGACGCCATCCATTTCGAATCCGCTGCGCAAAATTATGGCGAAAAGTTTTCCATCATGCTCTATCTTTTCTATCATTTTTCACCTCTCCAAAGCAAGCATTCTGGAAAGGATTTTATCCTCGGTAGGGTAATTAGGCGCATCCCACGGGAATCTCTCACCTCTCTGCCACCTCTCCCACCTCTGCAGGTCTTCCTTTACCATTATCTCCACCAATTTCTCGAATTTCACTTCGGGTTTCCAGCCAAGTTTATTCTTAGCTTTGGTTGGGTCACCCTGAAGATAGTTCACATCTAGGGGTCTGAAAAATCTCTTATCGATTTTGATGTGACTCTGCCAGTCTAAACCGACAACATCAAAAGCTTTCTCGGCAAATTCTTTGACGCTGTGTGTTTCCCCAGTGGCTACGACATAGTCATCTGGCTCTTTCTGCTGCAACATTAGCCACATGGATTTAACGTATTCGGGGGCATAACCCCAGTCCCTTTTCGCTTCCAAGTTACCGAGGCGGAGCTCTTTTTCTATCCCCAAGGCGATCTTTGCCACCGCGTTGGAAATTTTTCTCGTTACGAATTCCAAACCTCGCAAAGGGGATTCGTGATTAAATAAAATCCCATTACAAGCGAATAATTTATAACCCTCTCTATAAATCCGGGTCAGCCAATAACCATATAGCTTTGCGGCTGCGTAAGGGCTTGCTGGTTTAAAGAAATCTTCTTCGCTCATTGGTCTATTGCTGCTCCCACCGAACTGCTCGCTCGTTGCCGCCTGATAAAATTTTATCTCCGGATTCACCTGTCTCACCGCTTCCAACATCCTCGTAACACCCAAACCCGTAACCATGCCAGTCCCTACTGGCTGTTCAAAGGATGCTCCAACGAAACTCTGAGCGGCTAAATGGTATACCTCATCAGGATCCGAGATCTTAACTGCTTCCACAAGAGAAGCGCTATCTACTAAATCTGCGGGGATTAATTTAACTCTGTCAAATATATCTAGATACTGCAATCTCCAAAAATTTGGTGTTGATAATCTTCGGTATGTTCCATAAACCTCATAATTTTTATCCAAAAGGAACTTCGCCAGATATGCGCCATCTTGCCCTGTTACTCCTGTGATCAGTGCTTTCTTCATGGTTTTCCCTATTAGATCTGTTTTCACGTCTAAAAAGTCTTCTATCTTCGCGGGCTTTAGGCACCCATGTTGGGTTCCTCGCTCCCGTATCGCTCTCCATTTTTATCTGCGCATCCTTGTAAATATCCGCCGGTCATAGACCGGCGGCATTTGACGGCTTTCCGCGAGTCCAAAAAGTCTGCAAGCGTCGACTGCCTTGCGTCAGGCGTTCTCTTGGCTTCCCCTGATTCCTCACGTACTCATCGATTTCAGAGATCGTGCGATCCCCCATGCTGTCGAAGTAGCACGCTGGGGCTCCAGAGTACGCTGCCCCAGAAGTATTTTTGCTTGAGTTAAGGGAACTCGCGCAGGCGCCTGTACCTCGAGTTCCTCTTCAGCGCCTTTGCCATGCTCGCCGGGGAGTGGTTCGGCCCGGCGTCGACCGTGAGGTGCACGTGATCACGGTCGAACCCCGTCTCGCGTATCTCCATCCTGTAACGCCCCGCCGTTTCCCACATGATCTCCCCGCACCTCCGCTTCACGCGCTCGTCGTCTAAAATTTTGTGGCAGTAGTTGGCCTTGAAGCACATGCGCATCACGTTCTTCCCGACGCTCGAGCTGCAGTGTTTTATAGAATCTCCACCAATCTGATTCATAGGTAAACCTCCCGGTGGTGACCCTGGTCCTGCCCTTCGGATCAAAAGGGCGGGACAACACCAGACAAACTAACCAAGGAAGAGTTTAGCGGTTTCCGACCACCAGTTCGAGACCGGTGGAATTCGTTATGTTATTAAGATATTTGCTATTCAGCGAGTTCCTCGCGCTGAGCGGCGTGAATAATTTCGAGATGCATATCCTCAACCCAGATCGAATCAATATATCCAAGACGGGGGAAAATCCAAGCAAACGCTGCAAGTTCATCAACTGAAGCCCACTATTAATAGGCATCAGGTGTAAATTGTTGATGCTATGAGGATAGCTTATGTCCACGATGCGGTTTACCCGTTCGTGAAGGGCGGCGCGGAGAGGCGGATGTACGAGCTCTCCAGGAGGCTGGCGAAGCGCGGGCACGAGGTCCATGTCTTCGGGATGAGGTGGTGGGTCGAGGAGCCCGAGATCGAGCGGGAAGGAGTGCACCTTCACGGGGTATGCAGGGCCATGCCGCTCTACTCCAGGGGAAGGAGGTCGATCAGGGCGGCTTTGGCGTTTGCGATGAGCGTCCTGCCCCATCTCACAAGGGAAAAATTTGACGTCATAGACTGCTACCAGGCACCATACCTTCACGCGTTTCCGGCGAAGGCAGCAACAGTTCTCAGAAGAACACCCCTTGTGATCACGTGGCATGAGGTCTGGCGCGGATACTGG
>JAWCKT010000072.1:720-4779 GCA_038851515.1 Hadarchaeum sp. (SeqCode) | reverse complement strand
AGGAGACCCTGCCTTCCCGACTGAGCCCGAGCACTGGCGAATGAATATCTTTGTACCAGAAAACGTGTTGGCAAAATACCAGAAAGAGTGGTTCGCAAGGTTCCAAGAGATCACCGGTTGATGTCGTGGCAATTCCCCTATCAACGGGCACGCGGCGTGCATAGGAGATTAGAGTGACATGGTGGAAGAGAAAGGCACAGTTTCGCTTAGGGAAAAAATGTATGCTTGGGCAAAGAAAAGAACGGGGTACTTGTTAACCCTCCCGGCAATAATAACCGTGGGAATAATGGCGGTTGGTCTTTTTTATTTTTCTTTAATTAGTTTTTTTAAATACGATATTATCCAGATATTTGTTCCGGTGTTTACTTTCGAAAATTACGTAAGGGTATTCACTACTGAGGGAGTCATAAACTCCTTCATCAGAACTTTTACTTTGACCACAATAACTTGTATATTGTGCCTTCTCATCGGAATTCCTTATGCTTATTTTATGGTGAGGACAAAATCATTGCTCCTCAAGAGAGTCTTGTTATTGATGACGTTGGTGCCATTTTTCATCGGCGAGATCGTTAAGGCTTACGCGTGGTTGATAATCCTTGGGGAGAAAGGACTGTTAGGATCAGTGACCTTACAACTTTTTCACAGCCCCGTGAGCTTAATTAACACACCATATGCGGTTTTGATGGGACTTCTCCACATGTTACTGCCGATGACAATCCTACTCATAGCCCCGTCAGTGACTGCGGTTAGCGAATATACTGAGATGGCGGCCCAGAATTTGGGTGCAACTCCAAGGCAGTGCTTTTTCCACGTTGTTCTTCCCCAGCTGAAACCTGGTATCCTCGGTGCGCTGATAGTCACCTTTGCTATTGGTGCTACTGAGTACGCAAACCCTGACCTTTTGGGTGGGGGCGTGTTTGACTTTGTAGCCAATGTGATGTACATGATGATTTTCAATGCGGTCAACTATCCCTACGGTGCGGCAATGGGTGTAGTGCTCGTCATCACGCTGTCGGCTATCGTCTACATAATACTCAGGTTGGGGAAAATAGGAAACATCTTCGTCCGAGGCAGGTGATAGCTTGAAATGGTATACTAAGGTCTTTCTAGCTGGCGTGATGGTGTTTTTTGTTCTTCCTTTAGTGATTGTCTTGATCTGCTCTTTTACCAGCGCTTCACGGGTGAGCTTTCCTCCTGAAGGATTCTCGATTCAATGGTATTTTGCTGCGGTAGCATCGCCGTGGTTCCAGACAGGTTTAAAGAATAGCCTGGTCGCCGCCATTTTCTGTACCATTTTGGCAGTTCCCATCGGTATGCTGGCATCATATGGTCTTCTTCGTTACAAAATAAAGGCAAGAAACGCCATCCAAGTTTATCTCTTGCTTCCGTTCACCGTTCCACTGGTGGTGCAGGGAATCTCACTTCTGTTCATATATGCGCGCTTCGGGATGGTGGGGAATATTTTTGGCATCGGTTTTGCCCTGATGGAGATAAATCTTCCCTTCATGCTCTGGTCGGTTTCTTCTGCCGTCAATCGCATGGATCCTAATTTGGAAAACGCCTCGATGAGTCTAGGCGCTAATGAAATTCATACCTTCTTGCACATCACCATTCCGGCTCTTCTGCCAGGAATAATGTCGGGAGGGCTACTCATGTTCGTCTTGGGACTCAACGAGTTCGTGACTAGCCTCATGCTGACCACGATTTGGTCCTCCACGCTTCCCATAAGTATGTATACCAGAATCAAAACCGCCATCACGCCCGACGTTGCCGCGGCGGCATCGATATACATCGTCATAGCGATCATTGCCATAATTATACTGGATAAAACAGTGGGCGTCGAGTCCTATCTAAAGTAATCTCTTTAGCTAGGCAAGATAACAGCACACCTCCAATTTTAATTTCACGTCAAGTCGGCGACCAATAGTTTAATAAAAGGTCGGGCTCAATAAATCACTGATTTAAATGGCTAAGGAGCAAGAGAAGGAGACCAAAGGCAAGGATAGTGGGGTTAAACAAGAAGAGAAAAAGGGGAAGAAAAAGTTCACCGAGGTGGATCCAAGAACGCTCATCTCTGTCCCCACGATTCTATGCCCCATGTGCGGGCTACCCATGGAGATAAAGGGGAGGAAGGAGGTGGAAAAGACAGCGAGGACTCTAAGGGGCAAGACCACCAGAAAAATCCCACACCTTGTCTATCAGTGTGCCAAGGATAAGACGGAATTTAATTTGAACCTTGAGCGTCGTGGGGGAGGATGTTTCATCGCCACCGCGGCTTTCGGGACATCAATGGCGCACGAGATAAATGTGCTTAGGTCTTTCCGAGATAACTATCTAATGCGGGAAAGTGCGGGCAGGAGTTTCATCTCCTTGTACTATAGAGTTTCACCAACCGTTGCGAAGCTAATCAGCAGGTCACGGGCGCTAAAGTTTATCACGAGGACGTTGTTGTTACCTATAGTAAAAGCGGTCCAAAGAACACTTGGCCTTTGAAGTTGACCTCTTTTTTAATTTTCAGGGCAGACCGAGCCCTATTTAAGCAAGGAGAGATAACGAAGTTCAAGATACGTTGGGTCTCCCTGTGAGACGCAGGAGAAATAGTTGAAACTGTTTTTCCGTAACGTATCTGAGAAAAAAATAGGAGAGTTAGTAAAATGGCATATGGCGGAAGATACGGTGGGCCGAGAAGGTTCGGACCAAGGGAAATGCACAAGGCAGTTTGTTCTGATTGCGGTGCAGAGACCGAGGTTCCCTTCAAGCCGACCGAGGGCAGACCTGTGTACTGCAGGGAATGCTTCCAGAAACGCCGGGGATCAAGGCGTGGCCCGTAATTTGTTAAGCAGTTAGGGCAACCAAAACCCCAGGCTTTGGTCGTGGTTCCGACGGGATCACGCTAAAAGTTGGCGGGCGGTCCCGAGGGTTAGAAAACCTCGATATTTGGGATGCCCCCCAACAGAAAATTTTATTTTTTGATTTTATAAGATTCAAAGCTTTTTCTGCTCTTCCAAGCGGCACCTCAGCGGTTTCTTGGCATCTTTTTTTGGTCTGTGTTGACAAAAGTAATATCGGTAGATGGTATGAGAAAAACCCGCCCTTTTCTCGCAGGGTTCCGCCCGATACTCAAGGCATTGTTGATTTTTCTCACTTTGAACTTCGGCGTCTTCGTTGCGCTTTCATTCTGGCCACCTTTGCTCGGATGGTTATGGCTCTCTGCCGATCGACCTTGGGGCATCGTGACCTCGGTCTTTTCTCACGTGGATCTGGATCACATCGCCAGCAATATTGTGGGGTTTGTTTTCGCTGTGGTTTTATTCGTATTAATCAACCTGAATAAATCCGAGAAGACAAGACGCCGCTTGAGCAGTCAGTTTCTACTGCTGGCATTCGTTGCGGGAATTGCTGCTAATCTTCTACAGTATCCTTTTTTCTTGGATAAACTAAGCAAATCATCATACGGCGCTTCCGGAATTGTTTATGGTGCTTGGGGCATCGTTTTTTCGTGCGCCCTCAACGATCTTGCCTCCAATATTCGATTTATTGCAGGGGAACGGAGGCGCTTGAGGGGCAGAAAGAAAAAACAGAGCGTTTTCAGGCTAGACCCTAGCGCGGTGAAATTTTTTTCCAGCGTGCTGGCCGTTTCGCTGGTTATTTCTCTGTTGTTTTTGGTTATCTTCGACATCGGCAGCTTCCTGAACGTTGCCCCAGAAGTTGATGTCTTCGCTCACGGAGTTGGTTTCTTGATCGGTTTTGTAGTTTTCACCTGTTTTCAAATATTCAATGTAAAATAGCTGAGGAAAACTTGTTGCCTAATATATAATTAAATTTCAATTTATGGCGGCGGCGTGTTAGCAAGCGATGGTTATCCAGATGGCGGGCATGAAAATGGCCAATTGGGATTGGTTGTGGCCGAGGCTGATTGAGGCGTTGTGCGCAGTAATCTCGATGTATTTTTTCTTCATGATTCTTGACCGATTGTTATCTGTGACGTTTGGATTCAATTTTCAGCCCTATGGCCCACAGGTTCCTATCGGCTTTCCTATCTGGGGCCACATTGTAGAT
>JAWCKT010000072.1:0-710 GCA_038851515.1 Hadarchaeum sp. (SeqCode) | reverse complement strand
TAGCAATTTTTGCCGTTTGGTTATGGATGAAGGTCTTGGAGAGAGCAGGTGGAGTAAAGCATTCAAAGCTGTTGAAAGTCATTACGACATTGATTATAATGATCCCATTCTTTCTCATTCCCTATGTGGCCGACTCACAGCATCTGATAAAAAATGGCCTCGAGGGGATGATACCTTTTTACGTTTTAGCTAACGCGGCATACGTTTTTTTGGCCGGGATTGTTACCTTAGTGGTGGTTAGGACTAGGTGGAGACTGGTTCTTCTTTCGGGTCTTTTCTTGGCGTTTCTATTTCTACATTTCGTGCTTTATGTTCCAATGTCCCCCGATTTTTATTGGATATGAGCAAAACCGCCATTTGTTTAATAGGGGGGAGGAAATTAGATTAACCTATTTTATTAGTTCGATTTTTGCCCCCAGCTTGCGCATGTCATCGATGAACCCAGGGTATGAGACCGGGATGTTATCAATGTTTTCAACTATCGTTTTACCACGAGCGACCAGACCAGCAACGGTAAAGGCCATGGCCATTCGGTGGTCATCGTATGATTTTAACGTTGAACCTTGAAGATATTTCGCTCCTTCTATTTTCAGCTCATCAGGTAGCTCGGTAGTCTCCACCCCCAGTTTGCGTAGCTCTGTAGCCAGCGCACGGATCCTGTCGGTTTCCTTGAACCTCAGATGTGGTATATTGGTCAGTCGTGTTTCTCC
>JAWCKT010000071.1:0-4787 GCA_038851515.1 Hadarchaeum sp. (SeqCode) | reverse complement strand
ATTTTTTCACTTTTTTATCCCGCCCGCCTCGTTGAAAAGTGAATGAATAGTTATGGCGAAGGAGCTTCTCCATTGAGCGACATCAGGTATTTTGCCGTGAACATTTTTTAGCCATTTTATTCCTTCCTTTAGTTCTTGGTCATTTATTAGATCAACCACTTCTGCAGGTGCCAGTCTGGCAACCGTTTCACAAGCTTCATATCTGTTGGCGTCAGCTTGTTTCTTTATATTAAGCTCTTGGATCAAGTCGCTTATCTTCATTAAAATTTTTTCCAAAATTTCGCCGGTATTGTTTTTGTCGTTAATATTTTTAAAGGATACCACCCGAGTAGTATTCGTGGAAAATAAAAAAAGAATAGGGTTTTCTTCTAAGCTCCGACAGATTCTCGAGCGTGCGATAAAAGATATCGATGGCTTCTGGGGCGATATGGCCAAGGAACTTAACTGGTTTGAGCCATGGAAAAAAGTTTATGTGGAGGAGAACTATCCTTTTTTCAAATGGTTCGTCGGTGGAAAGACCAACATATCCTATAATTGTCTGGATTATCAGGTTTTTGAAAAGAAACGTGGTGAAAAGCCGGCGATAATCTGGGAGTCGCCCGAAACCGGGAAAACAAAGGTTCTGACCTACAGGCAGCTGCTTGATGAGGTAGAGAGATTCGCCGCGGCGCTGAAGGCGCTTGGTGTCGGGAAGGGAGACAGGGTTTCCATCTGCATGCCCATGGTTCCCGAGGCCGCAGTAGCGATGCTGGCAACCACTAGGCTCGGAGCCATTCATTCCGTCATCTTTGCAGGGTTCGGGTACGGTGCGGTTTCGGATCGGGTATCAGATGCCGGTTCAAAGGTGATGATAACTTCAGACATCGGTTTCAGAAGGGGGAAGGAAGTCAAGCTTAAGGAGATTGTTGACAGAGCTTTGGAGGCACCCAACGAGGTTCAGAAAGTCATCGTGCTGAGGAGGGGAGAGGCCGAGCCGCAGATGAAAATGGGGAGGGACATCTACTGGGAGGAGGCGCTTGACTTGGGCAGGGGAATAAAAACCAGCGCAGTCCCCATGGAGTCCAACGAGCTTTCATTTATCCTCTACACATCGGGTACAACGGCCAAGCCGAAGGGCACGGTACAGACCCACGGCGGCTACCAAGTGCACATCTACTCGATGGCGAAGTGGGTCTACGGGTTGAATGACTCGGATATCTGGCTCTGCCTTTCGGACATTGGGTGGATAGTGGGACACAGCTACGTGGTTTACGCGCCACTCCTCATCGGTTGTACCACCATAATGTATGAAGGAGCTCCTGACTATCCAGAACCGGATATTATCTGGAAGATGGTCGAGAAACATAAAGTGACCCGCATGTGGATGTCTCCGACCTTGGTCCGGGCGCTCATGAAATATGGTGATGAGTGGCCGAGAAAGCACGATCTGAGCACGGTGAAAATAGTTGTCTGTGCGGGTGAGGTTTTGAATCCTCCGGCGTGGAGATGGTTGAGCCAAACCGTCTTCGGTGGAAAAGTTCCGATAATAGATCACATGTGGCAGACCGAGAGTTCCGGACCCATGGTAGGTTATCCCTATGGTATAGAGGAAATCCCGATAAAACCAGGCTCGGCTGGGATCCCGTTGCCCGGGATTCAGGGGGATGTGGTCGATAAAGAGGGGCGAACGCTGCCGCCTGGTGAGGAAGGCATATTTGTGGTCAGAAAGCCGTTCCCAGGTTTAACTCAGACGCTCTGGAGGGCAAATGAAAGATATGCCGAAGAATACTGGAACCAGATTCCCAAGTGTTATTATACTGGAGATGCGGCAAAGAGGGACGAGGATGGTTACATTTGGTTCATCGCACGGGCTGACGAGGTGATAAAGATAGCAGGTCACAGAATAGGGACGATCGAGATAGAAAGTGCTTTCATAAATCACCCTGCCGTTGCCGAGGCGGCAGTGACCGGGGAGCCCGATCCTCTCAGAGGAGAGGTCGCTACAGCTTTTGTGGTTCTCAAAAAAGGCTACGCTCCGAGCGAGGAGTTAAAAGAAGAACTCAAAAAAACAGTCAGGAATGTCATGGGCCCGTTGGTAGTCTTCGGAAATATTAGCTTTGTTGAAAAGATTCCGAAGACCAGAAGCGGAAAGATAATGAGGCGGCTGATAAAGGCCATTATCACCGGCAGCCCGCTGGGTGATTATTCCACCATTGAAGACTCAACCGCCATTGATGAAATAAAGCGTGCTCTCCAAGGACCGGATGCCAAATAATCTGCTTAATTGGGAAGACGTTTCAAAGCTTAAGTCTGCTGCGATTAACTGACGATTGTTGTTTTGAGTGGTAGGATTTTTTAACCATATTTTTCAGCGAACGCGATCAGCGCCTTCTTGAAACACTCCATAGGTGCCCTTACCAGACCAAAGCCGACCCCACCTATCCCAGCATTCCTGTGGCTTACACCCGTGTTTATCGAGGGCTCTATCCCAGTTTCAACGACTTTTCTCAGGTCTATTCCCAAGGAAGTCCCCTCAAAGTTCATGTAAGGTATGGTGAAGGTTCTGTGTCGGGCAATGGTTATTTCCCTCATCTCCTTGGTGAAGTTCTCAGCGTCCTTGACGGTTCCGCCAACCACCTGCACCACAGCTGGCGCGCAGATGCAGGCGAAGTTGCCAAGGCCGAGAGTTTCCATGATGGCGCTGTCACCCAGATCCCTGCCTTGGTCTCCCTCCTTGAAGCCAGGGAAGAAGAGCGTTTTTGGGTAGGGTGAAGGGGCCGTGAACCACTGACCAGGCAGGCCGCTTACTCTTATCCCGAAGTCGGTGCCGTTCCTTGCCATTGTCGTTACTACTGTGCTGTATTCGATGCCGTGCCCGGCGTCGAGCGCTGCCTTTGCGGCGGCCATCGAGAGCTGCAGAAATGTGAGCTCGTTGTCGCCCATGAACTTCATCACCCTGCCCACCGTTTCTCGGTCAAAACCCGTTTCGACCATGTAGGGACAGATTGTCTTTAAAAAGATAAAGCTGGCAGCAGTGTTCCGGCAGTGAAGCTCGTCGCCCATGTGCAGCGCCTTGGCAATTATACCCATCAGATCCACGGGTCCGGATTTTTTCAACGTTTCTGCCAGAAGCGGGGCCATCTCTTCTTCCATCCATCTCAGCCTATCTAGGACCTCCTCGGAATAAGCCCCATACCTCAGAACCTTGCCCAGCCCCTCGTTGAGGTTGCAGTAAGCCATGTTTCCATGAACCTCGTTCTTCACCACATACACCGACATTGACGGCGAAATTATTCCCGCCATTGGCCCCACCGAGTCATGTTCATGGCAGGGTGAAAACTCTATCTCCCCGCGCCGGGCCAGCTCGGCAGCCTCCTCCGCTGTATCAGCCCAGCCCTCAAGCACGGCGGCGCCCATCACCGCCCCCCGCTGGGGGTCGCTCATCCTCTCCCAGTTCACCGGTGGTCCTGAGTGAAGCAGCATTCGCTCCTTCATTCCAGGGATCACCTCTCTGGCCTTCTTTATCCCGATTAAAACAGGTTTTGCTTCGTTAATTCTCTGAACGACCTTTTGGTTCGCCTCGTCTATTTTTCCCAGTTTTTCACCTCCTAATTATTAGAGATTTTTCAGTTTATCGAGAAGTTTGGCGGTTTCTCTATCACCGCCCGCAGGAGGCTTCCAGTCTACGTGGATCACATCCGCCCCCTGAGCTTTCAGAAATTCATAGAAATGTTTTGCCCCCACGTTTATTATCTTGGGTTCCAACAGCAATTTTTCTTTTTCACCCATATTTACTCCCCTCAATCTTTTCCCAGGCCTTACCTCTGGTTGCGATCAATGCCGCCATTCTCGCCGCTTGGGCATTGCTGGGCATAACCACCACACCCGCCTGTCTCAGCTTTTCTACCTGAGCGGTCAAGTTCTGAGGATCCTCTACCGTGCCGCACACCGAGGCTACCACTGAAAGATACCTGCCCTCTTGCTCGGCGATCCTTTTTGACTGCGCTATTGTTGGTGCCAGAGCTCCAGCAGGATCCTCATGGGCACCGTAGCCCAGTACTATATCGAGGAGCATCACGGCAGTTTTAGGGTCCGAGGCCTCGGCCAGCATCCTTTTCTGCCTGAGTTCGTGATATATCATCGGGTGAGGCTTGCCGATTTTGGCGGTGAACTCGTCATCCCCCATGTCAACAAAGGTATGCTCCTTGCTTTTGTTTGAGTCCTCAAGTTTCAGCTCGGGCTTCAGGGGTATGTTTGAGTAGACGTCACCGACCAGATCTCTCAAAACCACCATCGCCTCGCTGCAGAAGGTTCCACCTGAATAGATGCCGCGGATATACTGCTGTTCAGGCCTGAGCTTCTTGTACTCTTTCTCCGCCATCTTTTTCACCTCATCTAAGTCGACGGAGAAAATGGTAATTTTTGGTGTTTCACCGCGCTGGAGTGCTATCGCTTTGATGGCCGCATCCTCCAACGTGGCGGCAGGAACGAGGCCTGCTTCCTCTATCATCTTTGGATCTCCACCGAGGAAGCAAACCACAGTGGGCTTTCCGGTCTGCTTTGCTGAATTCAAAATTCTCTTGGCGACAATTGCCGATGGCGGTTTTGATATCAGGACAATTGTTTGGGTATCGGGATCTCCTACCAAGAGCTTTAGCCCCATGAGCATGGTGATGCCCCCAACCTCGTCATGGAGATCCCTGCCTCCAGTACCTATCACATGGGAAATGCCCGGCCCGGCGCTGATGAGCGACGAAACTTGCTGCGCCCCCGTTCCAGAAGCGGCAACAACGCCGATGGGTCCTCTC
>JAWCKT010000070.1:0-4851 GCA_038851515.1 Hadarchaeum sp. (SeqCode) | reverse complement strand
CAGGTGGAAAGATATGGTCTGCTCCGAACTCCGATAATATTCATCTCTTCACATCGGATTCCCGGAGAGATCGTGATGCCTCCGAAAGAACTGAACCGCTTGAAGGAGTTCGTCGAGAACCGACTGAGCCTTGTTCGGGGTAGGTCGGTAGTCCTACTGGATTGTTTCTATGAGTTGATGGTGGAAAACGGTTTTAGGCGCATGCTTGATTTTTTACATGAACTGGGAAAGATTTGCTCAAGTCGTTCTTCGAACCTCATCGTATCGTTGAATCCCAGAAGGTTTACCGGGCGCCAAATTAAGCTGGTTGAGGAGGCGCTTGGGGCCACTAAACTGATTGGCGGTTGAGAGGAGGTTCTTTATATGTTTAAAGTCAAAAATTATTTTGAGGTGAACCTTATGGCCGAGGAGAAGAAAAAGGGCAAGGCCGAAGAGACCGCTGAGAAAACAGGTGAGGTTTTGGGCAAGGGAGTGAAAAAAGGCTGGGGAATAGTCAAAGGAGTCGGAAAAGGTCTGGCCAAGGGCGTTAAGGGCAAAGAGGAAAAGAAAGAAGAGGAGTAAGATAGAGCCTGTTGGGGCATAACTGGCGTTTGCTCCAGCGTTTTGGCTGTTTGGTTTTCGATATTTTTCACAGATTCGCCGCCGTTATTCATACAAATCATAGGCACATTATATCAATAGATAATGGCGTGGTGATTAATTGGTCATGACCATCGTGTTGAAAATAGATCCGGAGAAACCGGAATTAAAGAAAGTTCGGGCGGCAGCACGTTTTCTTCGCGATGGGGGCTTGGTTGCTTTTCCAACCGAAACGGTGTATGGTTTGGGGGCAAACGCGCTTGACGAGGACGCGGTTTTGAGGATTTTCCAAGTAAAGAGCAGGCCGAAGGATAACCCGCTCATCATCCATATTGCTAATAGGGACGATGTGGACTTTTTGGCCGAAAGAGTTCCAAATAACGCGGAAAAGCTCATCGATGTTTTTTGGCCAGGCCCGCTGACACTGCTCTTACCGAAATCAGAACTTGTGCCTGCCGTCACCACCGCAGGCTTAGCTACGGTGGCGGTAAGAATGCCCAGCCACCCCATCGCCCACGCCCTGATAAAAGAGGCGGACGTGCCCGTGGCCGCACCAAGCGCAAATCTCGCGGGTAGGCCGAGCCCAACTTCTGCCAAGCATGTGTTGGATGACCTTTTCGGTAAAATAGAGGTTGTAATCGACGGTGGCGAGGTTGGTTTTGGTGTTGAGTCCACAGTTCTCGACGTAACAGTCGATCCACCAGCGTTGCTGAGACCGGGCCCAATAACCGTTGGGGAACTGGAACAGATATTGGGTCGCGTCGAGGTTCATCCGATTGCGAGGGTGGAAATGCCGGCGGAAGCTGTCATAGCGAAGGCACCTGGTATGAAATACAGACATTATGCGCCGAAAGCGGAATTGGTGCTGGTCGAAGGTTCGCCTCGGAATGTTGTTGATAAGATTAAAGAGCTTAAGGAAAGTTACGAGCGGGAGAGAAAAAGAGTCGGCATCATGGCAACGGCTGAGGCAGCTGGTGAATATGGGTCGGCATTGGTGAAGGTGGTTGGGGAACGCAAGAATCTTAGGACTGTTGCCAAGGGGCTTTTCAAAATCCTCCGGGAATTTGATTTAGAAAAAGTAGACGTTATTCTGGCTGAGGGGGTAGAACCCGAGGGCATTGGTCTCGCGATCATGAACAGGCTCAGAAAGGCGGCGGCGCGTTTAGTTAAGACGGAGTAAGTTGCTGTTGCTTGAATCGGTTGAAAGAAGCCGGTAAAATTAATCGATAACCTTGGCAATTTGAATTTATGGCGGGCCCGGAGGGATTCGAACCCTCGACCGATCGGTTAGCTCCCAATCGACTGTTAAGAGCCGATTGCTTTTGGCCGGAAAACCGACTGCCAGACTGAGCCACGGGCCCAACATCAGTATTTGCGTCTAAATTTAAAGATGATTGAAAAATTAAAGGTTTTCTTCTTCGGCGCCGCTTTAACAACTGCGGGCACCGAAAATCTTTGCTTGATCGATTGGGTAGTTATTTTTATTTTGTCACGATAGCAGTTCTTTTCAGAGCTTGGCAAACTATCACAGTCAGAAAAATTTTTAAATCTTTTGGCAAGAAGTCCGCTGAAGTTAAACTTCTTGGCGGCTCAATAATTTTTTGGTTTTAAGAGTAACGCTCCATGAGGGCAAACTTGGATACAGAGGCCGCAGGCATCGCATTTTTCTTCATCAATCTTAGGCAGATCACCCTCGATTTTAATGGCGGCATAACCCGCGTCTTGGCATGCAACCCGGCACAATTCACATTTGGTACATCTGGCTGCATCAACTGCTGGAAGCACCCAATAAGAATAGTCCAGATTTTCTTGGCTCTTTAGCTTGGACAGGATGCACCCCACGATTTCCTTTACGGATCCGAATCCCTTTTTATAAAGATAGGAGGAAACACCATCTTTGAGCTCGTTTATCATCCTATTTCCGCGCAGCATCACCGAAGTACAGAGCTGAACGGTGGAGGCGCCCACCATGAAAAACTCAACTGCATCTTCCCATTTAGAGATGCCGCCAATTCCTGAGATGGGTAGCTTTGTTGCCTTTGCTATTTGTGCCACGCATCTGAGGGAGATGGGCTTGATTGCCGGCCCTGAGATTCCGCCGAACGAGGATATCCCTCTCACGGAAGGTAAGGGCTCCATGTTTTCGAGGTCTATTCCTATGAGCCCCTGAACGGTGTTAATAGCCGAGATGGCGTCGGCTCCTCCACGTTCGGCCGCTTTTGCTATTAAAGTTATATCTGTCACGTTTGGGGTGAGCTTTACCATTATCGGAACGGTCGCGACCTCCTTGGCTAACCTCGTGGCTTCACGCGTTAGGTCGGGATTCTGACCCAATATTGCTCCGACAGTCCAGACTTCATCTGTCAATGGGCAGGATAAGTTGAGCTCGATCATATCCGCTCCCGCTTCCTGCGCATCTTTGATCATTTTTTGCCAGGTCTCCGGGTCAGCCCCACCCATGAGGTTTGGTATCAAGATCTTTTCTGGATATTTTTTCTTGAGTTCAGCTATCTTGGGCAACCATTTCTTTAAAGGATAAATCACCGACTCTATGTTTTCGATCGCGATTACTCTGCCTCCGTAGCGTAGGCCGGCTATTCGAGGATGGGGATCTGGCCGCGGCTTTGAACTTAAAACTTTCGTGACCGCGCCTGCCCACCCGGCCTGAAAGGCCCGTTCTATTTTCTCAGCATTACCGGTCGGCGGCCCCGATGAGAGGATAAACGGGTTTTCAAAATTTAGCCCACAAAATTCTACTGACAGGTCAACTTTTTTCATTTCATTAGAATGAGTCAATTTTTCACCCTCTGGAGATTTGATCCAAGGGGTTTAGCCAAAGATCTTTCTTAATAGCCGCACCCATAAAATGTCAATAATTACTTTCTTATAGGGTTTTATGATGATGGCCCCCAGTTGGGCACTAACCTCGGTCTGGTCAAAACTAACGTTTGTGAACTTATTCCGTAATTTTTAGCCGTGTTTAGAAGAAACATATTCTCTTTTTCGTCTTCAGGAAGTAAGCAATCAAGATTTAAGCTATTTTTCAGATTCAGATTTTTTAGGTAAATAGTTCCGTTCATTTTTTGCATAGTCCCTTGAAATGTACTTACCATGCCCTAGCTTAGCCACAATTTCTCCTTGTTCTAGCACGATTTCACCGCGCACTAATGTTAACCAAGGCACACCAACAACGGTCCAATTCTCAAAAGGCGTGTAACCCGCTTTCGTATGTAATTTGTTTATTTTTATCTTGGTTTTTTTCTTCATATCGACAATGGTTAGATCGGCGTCTGCCCCCACCTTCACCGCCCCCTTTATAGGATAAAGGCCCAGCCTGCGGGCCGGGTTCTCGGAAGTTATCTTGGCAAATTTTTCCATCGAAATTAAATTGGTTTTCACCCCGTAGGTCAACAGAAGCGGCAACCTTGTCTCGACTCCAGCTATTCCTGATCCGGCTTCCCAAATATCATACCATCCAGATTCCACTTCAGTGAGGGGCATTGGCCAATGGTCGCTTGAAACCATATCTATCGTGCCATTTTTCAGCCCCTCCCAGAGGGCAATCCTGTTTACTTCGCTTCTTATGGGCGGGTTGCATTTTAAATAAGGGCCTAGTTTTTTCATGTCTTCTTGTCTAAAAAGGAGATGCTGGGGGAGGACCTCGGCGCTTACATCCTTTCCTAGGGCTTTCTCTCGCGACAAGATATTGATCCCTAGTTTGGTGCTCAGGTGAAAAATATGTAGTCGAACACCAGTTTCTCTTCCAAAGATTAACGCTCTTGATATGGCCTCTGCCTCTGCGATATCCGGCCTAGATTCACAGTGGGCAAGGGGATCCTTTCTTCCCGCCCTCTTAAGTTTTTGTGTAAAGCAGGAGACTATTTCCCAGTTTTCCGCATGCACGCCGGCAATGCATCCAATATTGCTGATTATTTTAAAGGCCTCGAATAATGTTCCATCTTCGACTCTCTCAAGTTCAGGGATAGATTCAGCCATGTAAATTTCGCCAAATGCCATTACGCCCAGTTTAGCAAGCTTTGGCAGCTGCGCTAAGTTTTTTGAAGTGACAGCTCCGTTGACACCAAAGTCCACAACCGCCTTTCTTTCAGCGGCTTTAATTATCTTAATTAGATTTTTTGGCGTAGTTGATGGCGGATTGGTGTGGCCATGATCGATTACAAGTGTTGTACCACCCGCAGCTGCAGATTCCGTCCCCGTTTTCCAGTCTTCCCTGTGAGTGTAACCCGGATCTTGAAAATGCACATGAAAATC
>JAWCKT010000069.1:0-4990 GCA_038851515.1 Hadarchaeum sp. (SeqCode) | reverse complement strand
TCAGAAGTCGTCAATCCGGGTAATTTATCGGCAACGCGCGACTCCACGAACCTGACGATGTCCGCATAAAAGCTAAAGTGATTGCGTTCTCTTCTCTCACTCCTGAGCTGCTTCGGTCTATAATCCTTAGGCAGCTCATGGGGCCTGAACCGCGCCCAGATCTGGAAGCCGCGCGAACCAGAAAACTTCAGGGCTGGCTTGACTCCATATCCCATCAAAACTTCATAAGCAACCCGGACCACCTTCTTGGTATCCTCTAGAGAAACATTCTTGCCAGCATCAAAATCGATAACAAGCCAGTCGGGGCGGTCGCTGCCAACTCGGTGCAGGTAAGGGATGAAATCGATCCCGTGAACGTCGAGCCATTTCTCGATATCACTACGGCTCTTGATCATGATGTATTTTGGTCCCAACTTTCGCTGCAGCCAGGCTCTGCCCGTGAATAGTCGGAAAACCGAAACCCATCGGTCACGGCAAAATTCAAGTAGAGCCTCCGCCACTTGGGGATAATAACGTTTGGCCCGGTAGACCTTCAGATAATCTTGATTCAGCTCTGCCCTAATCTGGCGCCACCTCTTCTCAAAATATTCCCTGCCTCGATCGGAAATCGAATACTCGCCGGCCTTCTCCACCAAGAGTCCCTTCTCCACCAATGAGCCCAAGAGCAGCTTGGTCTCCTCCTCAGAAAACTTCCGGCCCGCGTCACGACTTATCTTCTCCTGAATGTGAGCAAGGTCGACAAATCTCCCCGCCCTCTTTATCGCCAAGGACATCAGGGCATGGTCCTCAGGGGTTGCCCGTGACAACTTCCCACCCGAGGATCAAGTTCCGGTGATCTCATTCAGTTTCTCGCCCAGCTTCTTTTCCGCGCAGCTCCAGCAGACAAAGGTGGCCTTTGCCTCGCCTGGCTTGACCAGCTTAACATAGGCCGAATCATAACTCATTATCTGGATCGACTTGCCGCAGAGCTTGCACTTTGGCCCTTTCACCATGATCTCCACCTGAACCTGTTGACGTTTAAAATATAAATCCGTTCCAAATAAGAGCCTTTACTAAACCATCTTTCTAACCTCCACCCTGACTTGTTCACGAAAGAAATGGGGGTGATTTTTACTTCAAAAGGGTAAATGAAAATGATGGAATGCTGCCACTCCTGACCCCGCCAAAAGTTGATCTAGAGGAACTCATCCGGATCCAAAAAAAGATCGCGGAAATGGTCATCAAAAAGGATAGCTTCAGCAAGCTCGATACCATCGCTGGCTGTGATGTTTCCTTCACTAGAGGAGAACGAGCCTGCGCTGCCTGTGTGGTCCTAGATTACCATGATCTCACCATCATCAAACAGAGAACTAGAAAAGCAAAGCTAAAGTTTCCTTATCTACCCACTTTTCTCGCCTTTAGAGAGCTGGAGGCAATGCTAAAAGTGCTACATGGTATTGAAGCCGATGTTTACATGGTGGGAGCTCAGGGAATCGCCCACCCGAGGAGAGCCGGGCTTGCCAGCCACCTCGGGGTGCTACTAGATCGCCCGACTCTTGGCGTGGCAAAGTCAAGGCTCTGTGGCGAGGCTTTGGAGCCGAGCGAAAGAAAAGGCGATTTTTCCTTGCTAAAAGACAACGGGGAAACGATCGGTGCGGTGGTGAGAACAAGAGAAAGGGGCAAGCCTGTCTACGTTAGCGTGGGGCACAAGATCTCGTTACCGACGGCCATCAGGATTACATTGGAGACAACCAGAGATCATCGCCTTCCAGAGCCGCTGAGGCTCGCCCACGCCATCGCAACCAAATCCATACAGGATAAATCATAGTAGCCTGACTGAATTTATTGGTCAATTGAAATACGGAGGATCTCAGCACCTAGCCGGACTTGAGAAGAACGAAAATTGCTGAATCCTTAGAAAAATTTGCCCTTGAGAACGTGAACAATTAAGTCACTCTTTCAGCTAGCAGTGATGAAAAGAACCCTATGTCGGGCCATCTGGAGGGAGTGGGCACCGTCCTCTGCGAAATCATAATTCAGGTCATCACCAAATTGGAAAGAAAAATGGATAAAAACCTGTTAAACAATAATGTGCTCAATCCTCATGCACTCGAACCATGGGGTGACTCTATGAAATTCGGTCTCTCTGGGCTGCTCTTTCCCCACCTCGACACGGAAGAAGTTATCTCCAGCATTGGCAAGCTTGGCGCTGACCATGCGGAGCTGATCTTCGACCTGCCCAATTTTACGCCAGATTTCAGCCTGAATAAGTTACCCAAGCTCAGAAAGCTGGTTGATTCCTACGGGTTGGCCATCTCCATCCATGGACCGATCTGGGACCTCAACCCGATTAGCTGGCACGCTACCGTTAGAGGTCTGGCACTAAAATACCTGAAAAAAAGCATCGATGTCTGCAAGGCCTTGGGCGGCGAAATCATCGTACTACACCCAGGCAGATGCCCATTCCCCCACGAGGAGAGGTTCCTCTTATCGGCCCAAAAACGATTCCTGAACTTTATCAAAAGTTCCTTAAGATACGCTCGAAACCAGGACGTAACACTGACTCTGGAGAACTTCCCCATGAGCACCGAATTTCCTTACTCATCACCACAGGAAATGCTGCCACTGGTTAAAGAGTTCGAAGATCTAAGGATAACATTTGACGTGGGGCACGCTTTCCTGAACAAGACCTGGCAGAAGCTCAGCTCCCCTGAGAAAAGAGTCGCTGAGGAGATAAAGATGGTTGGGGAATGTATTACTAACATCCATTTTCACGACAATCGTGGCGAGCGAGATGACCATCTACCACCAGGTAAGGGCATAATTAACTTCACCCCTATCGTCAAGGCCCTCAAAAAAATCGATTATCATGGCTGGGTTACCATAGAATTGCACAAAACGGGTAAAGACCCCATGGAGATGGGTAGGATTGGTCTCGAGAAAACGAGAGAACTATTCAGGTTGTAAACTCCGCCAAAATCGTGGTAAAAATCGGGCCCCTGATGTCGATCCTCTTTTTGTTGGAAGTTATGTAGCGCTGTGCTACATCATCCAGCTCAAGGTTAACATCCCCCAAAGATTTAGCCGCTCGAACGCGAATTTTCACCGCTCTGTCCCCACGCTGTGCTGCCCGCTCAATTTCATGTGCTGCTAGGGCTGCAAAAGCATCCATGTAAGATATCCCTGTAGCCCTGCCTTGGCTGCGGACAGTATTCAAAAACTCATCATTTTCCCAGCCCTTTGGCGGTACCCCGATCACGTTACCATCGTAAACATAAATTTCATTGAAACCTGCCGGTCCGATCAGCTTTGTGTTGCTCTCGGGCTCCACGACCTTCACGATCACCCGTCTGCCTGCGACCTCGCCTTCATATGCCCTGAACTCGCAGGGGCTGGGCTCATCCGCGTGCTCCCGCGCCGTTCTCACTATTGCCTCAGCTATCCTCCTGCCGGCCTCGGTGCTGGGCTCACGCTGTAACTTTATCGCAGCCGCCAGCTCCACGTCAGAAAACTTCACCTCACGGTAGAGGTAAGGGAAGACGAGCGCGCGAATGTCCGTCTCGCCCGTCCTGATCATCAGCACCCGCTCCAGCCCGATTCCCAAGTTAAACACGGGGTGGGTGATATCATAGTGGCTCAGTGAAACGGGACTGTAAAATCCAGCATCACCGACTTCAAGATACTCTCCTGTCTTAGGATGTCGGACAAAGACCTCTGATTCTGTTTGCGGGGCATAATACTTAGAAGTGGTACTTTTCCTAACTAGCCTAACCTCATCGAAACCCAGCTTCGAAAAAATCTGCCGGGTCACCTCTTCGCCATCCTCCAAGCTCATTCTCTCCGCCATGATGACCATCGAGGCGGTCCAAGATTCATAGAGGTGGCTTTCATCCAGTCTCTGCTCCCTACGGAACTTGGGACCAACGGAGAAAAGTTGCAGCGGTAGCGGCTCCCGGCGCTGAAGTTCACGGAGGGCACCAAACCAAGCTGCTGTGGTATGGGATCTCAGGGTTAAATTCATCGGAACTGGTTTAAGCTCCTTGAACTCGGGAAAAAGCGAGAGAATGGCTGTGGCCTGCTCCTCCTTTACTCCCAGCTCCTGAACCATCACCCCGACCATTTCATCCGCATCAATCTCGCCCTTCTTGTACCGCCTGAAAATTCCCTGAAGCTTCTTGAGGTCGCCAAAACCAGGGACAATCTTTTCTATCTCCTGAATTTTTTTTCGATTGATCCCGATATCTGGTCTCTCCAGCCCGGCTAGGAAAAAGATCCGGTCGAGGATGACGGCGGCCTCAGGACCGTACTGGGCCTGCACCTCCTTTTTATCTACTAAGATAGGGAGAACGACCTCGGTGAATCCAAGGTCAAGAAAAACCCGTCTGACCTCGGCAATTAGTTCCTGCAACGGGTGGGGTCGGGACTTGTTCTGAAGTGAAAAAAACCTGCCCTTTTTTTCAATCAACTCCCCGCTCTCCAGCCAAGCTTTCTCATAATCTTTTTCGGCTTTGTCTCTGATCTCCCGGACGTCAAACTTCACGATCAACCACTCCTCCTCTCCAGAGCCCGTTCCAGACGCTGCTGCCTCAAAGCTAGGGTCAAATCCCCTCGGGTTCTCTCCAGCACTTGTCTGACCATGTCCTGCCTTCTCTTCATCCCCGGCAGAACAGCGTCTGCATAATCGAACTCCATTAGGAACTCAAAAATTCTCTCCATCAGCTTTAGCACCGTCTCGGCATGGTCTATTTCGTTAGCGCGAATCAGATCCAAAACGTGGCGCCGCAACTCACCCACCGCATCGGCCAGCGCCGCCAAATATGGCTTGTAAGGGATACCGATTTCGCCGACCTCAACCAGTTTCTTTTCCATTATTGCACCCCTGACGATTTCCGCCTCACCATATTCCTGCTGGGCCGAGACCACAATCCCCGACTCAGCCAGCTCTGGGGCCTCCGCGGTCAATTTCGCCAGCAAGTTTAATCCCTCCCTAGCCTCAGCAATAAATTCATCA
>JAWCKT010000068.1:0-4992 GCA_038851515.1 Hadarchaeum sp. (SeqCode) | reverse complement strand
CGCCGGTCTTGCACCTAGCAGCGTGATTCCAGAGATGGCTAAAACAGGAGTTGTTGGACTTGCCGTCTTGGCCGCAACCGTTCCTGCAATCCTCCAAGGATTTACATCTTATCCGCAGGGGCTGGTCGCTTCCGCCGGCATTTCTGCTTTCGCGAAGAGGCCTGAGGTCTTCTCTGTGGGATTGATGTACACCGTTGCAGTAGAACTCTACGCCATACTCGGTTTCCTAGCTACGATACTTATGCTAACCTTCATAGGCTTGTTATAGAGGGGAACACTTTGCAGGCTGAAAAAGGCGCCAGATTATTAGCTGAAGATATTTTGAGAGAAGCCGAGGAAAAAGCAGCTTTGATCATTAAAGAGGCAACCCAGCAAGCAAGCGCAATGATCGACTCTGCTAGGATAAACGCTGAGGAGGAAGAAAAACTAAAATTGAAGGAAGCTGAAATCAGGGGACGCCAGACATACGCAGAGATACTGGCTCAAGCAAAAGTCGAGGCAAGGAAAGAACTCCTCAGGGAAAAAGAACAGATAATTCAAAGAGTATTTAAAGAAGCTGAAGAAAAGCTGCGAGAACACGCCACCACAACAGAATACAAAGAGGACCTCGGTAGAATAACTGTAGAGGCCTGCAGACAACTTGGCTCAATCGATGTTGTAATCAGAGCTAACCGGCGGGACTTAGAAACACTCAAATCATTGAAAAACGCTATCGTACGCGAGCTGAAGGCAGGCAACAAGAGCATCAACATTTCTCTAGGCGAACCGATTGAAACAGCAGGAGGAGTCAAGGTAGTAACCGCTGATGGAAAAATCGAGATCGATCAAACCTTCGAAGGAATCATCCAAAGACTAACCGACGTGCTGAGGGTGAGGGTGGCAAAACTATTATTTGAAGGATCTCGATGACGGAGATATTGATTATAATCTTTGGCATCATTGGGCTTATCTCCATCCTGATCGTGCTCCACGCTAGGAGGACTGTGCCCTACGTTTACTGTGGAGCAATAATAAGCGCTTGGGAGGCTAAACTGTTAAAAGAGAACCGACTCATAGAAATTGTTGAAGCTCCAACAGTGGAAAATTTGCTCACTTTGCTCGATGACACTGAATACCGACCACTCTTAGCTGAAATAGTCAAGGGTGGAGTGGTCGACATGAAAAAGGCTGAAGTTATATTAAAAGACCATTTAAACCATCGCTACCAGGAAATCCTAAAAATAGTTCCCAACCAGCGAAAGGAAACCGTGAAAAAACTTCTCAAGAAATGGGAAGTTTGGGGCTTAAAGGCAATTATCACCGCGGTCCACAGTGGCGTTCCAATTGAGGATGACCTAAAACACTATATGTCTTCTTCTACGATGACAAGGGAAAAGCTCGAGATGTTAACCTCAGTGAAAAGCTTCGACCAGCTGTTAGAATTTCTAAAGGAAAGCGAATATTTTCCCATTCTAAAGGCCGCACTAAAGGACTATAAGGAACGAGGATTGCCAGCTCTACTCTCCGCGCTTGACGTTCATTATTACACCAGCCTGTGGCATGAGGTAAATCGGACTAAAATCCAGCGGGAAATTTTAACTAAGATGATCGGGTGTGAGATCGATATCGTAAACATCAAACTTATCTTGAGGTTGAAAACCGAGGGCGTGCCTCCGGAGGAAATAGACAAGTACCTCATTCGTCCGTCTTATCTGTTAACAGAAGGAATGCTCAAAGATATGACTTATTCGGAAAATATTAAATCGGGACTGGACGCGATCTCACGCACTTACTACGGTATGGTCCTGCTGAATCTGCTTCCCCAGATGGAAACCCAAGGAATTTCCGTCGCTGAAAGGGCGCTAGACATGCTGCGGCTGAAAGTATTCCGAGAGCAAGCGGTGGCTCACATTTTCAGCCTAGCTCCGGTGATTTTATACATACTATTGAAGGAAACGGAGGTTAGAAACTTGCTGGCCATACTGAGGCTCAAAGCGGAAAAAGTTGAGCCCCAAAAAATAAAAGAAAAGATGTTGGTGGTGTCTAAAATTGAAATATAAAATCGCTGTGATTGGAGACTTCGAAACAGTAGCCGGATTCAATCTGGCTGGCGTACAATTCACGCATGTGCACGCCGAAAAAGAGAAAACGTTAACTAAATTTGACGAATTTCTCGCCAACGACGAAATTGGTCTGATTTTTATCACTCACCGAGTTGTTGAAGAAATCGGTCCAGAATTTAATCGAAAAATTGAAGAAAAGGGATTGCTTCCCCTAGTGCTTAAGATACCGGATAAAACCGGATATGTTCCGAAAAGGGACGAACTCCAAGAGCTGATCAAAAGGACGGTCGGCGTTGAGATACAGATGAAGATGGAGGCGAAATAATTGGCGGCAAGAATCAGCATCTCGCCAAACAGAATGGAACTGATGAAAGTTAAAAATCGACTAGCGCTAGCGGAAAAAGGTTATGATTTGCTCAAGGAAAAAATGGACGCCTTGGTCATGGAACTGCTGAACACATTGAAGATAATTCAGAAATCCAAGGCCGAAGCCATTGCCCAGCTGAAGAGAGGTTACGAGGCATTGTCTAGCTGCATGGCGGCGCTGGGAACCTTTGAAACTGTACAGGCGGCAAGAGAAACAAAAAAGGAACTCACCATTGATGTCTCGGTGCGAAACATAATGGGCATTGAAGTTCCAACTATCCAGGCTGGGGAGACTGAAAGAAACGCCCTTGCCCGTGGCTACAGCCTGCACATGACCTCTTCTTACTTAGACATCGCCTCCAGAGAAATGGAGCGGGCGACAAAGCTCCTAATCGAACTAGCTGAGCTGGAAATAACGGCGTTTGCCCTGGCTCAGGAACTCGAAAAAACCAAAAGACGTGTGAACGCGTTGGAGTACATATTGATTCCCAGGCTTAGAGACTCAATGAATTTTATAATGATGCGACTCGACGAAATGGAACGGGAGAACTTCACCCGCCTAAAACGCATTAAGGCAATACTGGAAAAGCGTGAGTGAAGGTGGAAAGGATAATAAAATTTGAGCTGGGCAGACTTAACGCCCATCTCCCGGAGAAGCGCATCACTTTAAAATCGGCTTTATCTTCTGAGAGGCCATTTGTGAGGACTAAAGACGGTAAAGTACACTATTTCAAAAGAGAGGAACTCGAGCATCTCTCAAAACTTCTGCCGGAGGCCGAATGGGGTGGTCTGTCACTGCCGATATTTATTTTTCTCGAGCCCAAACTCGGCAGAGGCGCAGCTAGAATAAACGGGGCAATCGAGGCCAAAGTTATCGGAAAAATTCTGAACAAAGAAGTCAGTGGAGATGAACTAATCGTTTATCGCCCAGAAATTGCTATCATAAGGAAAAAACTGGCTACGACTACTCAGTACCTGTTCGGATGGTGATTTCTTGATTAGGTGGAGAATTCTAATGGCGCTTTTCTATCCGCTTTCCATCGTCAGTGTTTCGGCTGGGTTGATCGCCTTTCTAATGCTGATTCTAAAGATGGATCCCTTACTCGTGGTCACCGTGATCCTCTGGTTCTACTTCATCTCCACAGCCTCCATCTACCTAATCACCCGAGAGGCACTGAAGGCAATGCAGGTAAATACGCTGTTCTTGGGATTGATAGCGACGGTGGGCGGGCTCGCTGTGGCCTCACTGCTGCTTCTGCTCGGGTTTGGCGGCTGACTCCTGAGGAATCCCCTTCGGTCTTCCTGAAAGCACTGATTCCATCACGCGCGCAAAAACAGGACGAGTTAAAAGTATGGCAATTACCATACCCACCGACACAACGATGGCAAAAATGCGAATGGGACCGAACCCTAACAGAGCTATCAAAATTGAGACCAAGAGAATGGTGAAGGACGCCAGATAAGATATCGACAGTGCTCTGGATGCCCTCCAGCCAACGCTCACCTTTTCCTGAGACTGGATGCCCTTAAGCAATTCATTGGTGATAACTACGTGCTGGTTTAAGCCTGAAAGAACTACGAGCACCAATCCGGAAACAGCGGGCATGCCTAGAGGCAGCCCGAATACTGAAATTCCTGCAAGCGTCAGCAGGGTATCGACAAAAAGGAAGGCGATGATGGCAAGGGCAGCCTTTACGCGCGAAAAAGCAAGATAAACGAGGATGAGGACGAACAAGATCGTTACCGCAACTATAACCGTTAATTCCAAATTGAAGTTAGGTCCAAAGGCTGGCGCCAATGACGATTCCTGGACGAAGGCTATGGGGAAATCAAGCCGATATGCCAGCGCCCTTTGGAAGTTCTGAGCTTTAATCAACGAAAGAGCTTGTGTCCTTCCTACAAAAGGAATCGTCAGGTTTCCGGTCACTCCACCCGCCGCCATCGTCTGCGTGACAACCGGTGCTGACTGAACCCCACAGGCTCGCAGCACCCATTCATCAACACTTTCGCCATCACGCCGTGGGACCATCTCAAGCTTATAGAGGGACGAAAGTCGCTTAATCACTTCAGGTGAAAAGTCATCCACTGAACCCAATAGGATAATTCTCGCCTTATTGCCGACTTGTTCTAAGAGATAGCTCTCAACCTCTGCCGAAAAACCTCCTCCAACAACCGGAACAGCTACAACTGAGATGTAGTAGGCAGAGGCCGCGATTCCGGTCTCACGGGTTACATAAAACTTCTGAGAGTGTTCATCGTAAGAAAGACGGCTTGCCTCCTCCAAGGTGCGGTTTTCGAAAACAAAGATCGCATCGGTCGGTCGGTCTAAGTAAATAACAATGGAGTGCTCAGCCTTGCCGCTACAGGCCTGTTTCAGCATCTCTGTGCCGGCAGTTGTCAAGCTGATGGGAACGTAGGCTAGTCCCTCAGCCGAAATCGGCGCGGTCAAATTCTTGATCTCATCGTTGCCCAGAATCAACTGGTTATCCAGAAACATCTCAAGCTTGCCCTGAGCACCTAACTGATCTCTAGCGCGATTAGGATCTAGCCCTGAGGTCTCAACTATTATGGAAGTTTCTCCAAA
>JAWCKT010000067.1:0-5057 GCA_038851515.1 Hadarchaeum sp. (SeqCode) | reverse complement strand
TCAGAAAACGAAAAGAGTCTTCGGATTATTATATATTTCCTCCGGCGTGCCCATCTGCTCTATCCTACCGCCATTTATGACCAATATCCTGTCACCCATGACCATTGCCTCCTCTTGATCATGTGTAACTAGTAAAGTGGTGGCACCGACTCTGTCGTGAATCTTTTTAATCTCTCCCTGCATTTCCTCCCTCAGCTTTCTATCAAGTGCCCCTAAGGGCTCATCGAGAAGAAGAATCGATGGTTCGAAAACTAGAGTCCTAGCAATGGCGACACGCTGCTGTTGGCCGCCGCTCAGCTGAGTTATTCTTCTGCCACCCAGACCCGAAAGACCCACTATCTCCAGCATCCTCTCAACTCTCCTTTTGATCTCAGCCTTCTCCAGCTTTCTTATTTTCAATGGATAGGCAATGTTATCAAAAACATTCATGTTCGGAAACAGCGCCATGCTCTGAAAAACTACGCCAACGTTTCTGCGGTAGGGCGGTACGTCGTTTATTTTGACCCCATTTAGAACAATATCTCCAGAATCTGGTCTCACGAAGCCCGCGATAGACATCAAAAGAGTACTTTTTCCGGAACCAGAGGGTCCTAAAATAACAACAAGTTCTCCTTTATTCACCGAAAAGCTTACATCATGTAGGGCAGCAACATCGTCATATTTTTTAATCAGGTTTTTAATCTCCAGTACTGGCCCTGTAGCCATCCCCATACCCCGTAAATTACACCGTTTTGTTTCTTTGCGAAGAATTTAAGTCTTGCTTAATCCTGCCGGGTCTTCAAATTATCTATCTTTCCGAACTCAGTCTAGTGTCCCCTTTATGCCGCCGATCTGACCTATTCTCCAGCTATTTTCTTTCAGCACTTCTCGTATACAATCGCCAAGCGCGCGACAGGCGGCCTCCCAAGCGTGATGCGGATCGCTTCCCCGATCTATCTGAAGATGAATGGTGGCCCTACACCCCTGAGCAAATCCCTCAAAAAATGCTATCATGTCCCTGTTTAAAACATCCTCAGCGTGGTTCGCTTCCTCAAGGCATTTTGTCAGCTCAATGAAAGAATTACTTCTACCCTCAACGCTGACGCAGACCTTAGCTCTGGCCTCATCCATGACCCTCACCGAAAATCCGTAGCCGTTGACGCCCACTTTATCTTTTCTCTTTTTAAACAGGTTCAGCACCAGATTTCCCAGCATGATGCCGGCATCCTCACAGATGGTGTGCAACAGTTTCTTTTTCTTCGAGGCCAGATTCATTTTAAGGTTAAAGCAGCCAGCAAACCTAACTTGTTCCAACATGTGATCTAAAAAATCCAAGCCAGTGGTGATTTCGGAGTCAACCTTGTTCTTCAGTGAGAGTTCTCCCTGAATCACCAGCTCTGTGGTCCTTCGCTCTAAACTAACGTGATCCACATCGGCCGAAATCAAATTGAGTCCAAGCTTTTGGTTCATCATTATTTCTCAAACCTTATCTTTGCTGCGTTAGCATGGGCCGGGAACCCTTCATACTCGGCAATAGTAACTAACTCTTCTTTCAAGGACTCCAGTCCCTTTCTGCTGAGCTTCTCAACCGTCGGTTTCTTCAGAAATGTCTCCACATCAAGCCCTGAAGTCCACTTGGCCGTGCCACCGGTGGGAAGCACGTGGTTTGGTCCCACCACATAGTTGCCTCCGGAAATAGGTGAATAAGTTCCTACGCAGATGGTTCCAGCGTTCTTAATCATCCGGAGGGTTTTCTCCGGATTCTTGGTTTGAATTACCAGGTGCTCTACCGCATAATTATTGACAAATCTGACGCTCTCCTCAAAACTTTTCGTGACTATTATTGCGCTGTACTTCTGCATGTTTTCGTTGATAAAGTTCCTCCTCATCTCAGATAGGGAATTCATCATCTCGCTAACATAGCCGTCCACTGCCTTTGCCAGCTCCATCGAGTCTGTAACCAGCAATCCTGCTGAGTCGGGACCGTGCTCCGCCTCGTTCAATATGTCTGCCGCGACGAACTTCGGATTCGCGGATGAATCCGCCAGAACCAGGCCCTCGCTGGGGCCTGCAGGCAAGTCTGTTTTTACGATGTGTTGGACCAGCATCTTGGCGGCCGTCACGTAGGGGCCGCCTGGTCCAGCTATACATAGTACGGGCTTTATCGTCTCTGTTCCATAAGCCAACGCTGCTATGGCATGGGCACCGCCCATCTTATAGATCTCATCAACCCCCTGCATGTCGGCTGCCACTATCGTAGCTGGATCCAGTTTACCGTTGCTCATCGGAGGACTACACAAAACCGTTCTCGAAACTCCGGCTATCTTTGCTGGCACGGCTAGATGCACCGCCACGCTGGGGAAGCGTCCTTTACCTCCAGGCACGTACAAACCAGCGCTCTCGATCGGAACGACCAGCCTCCTCGCCTCAACGCCTTTCGAAATTTTCACCCTAAGCGCTTTCGGTAGCTGCCGCTTATGAAAGAGCCCCACATTTCTTGTCATCAGTTTCAAGGCTTTCATTACTTTGGGATCGATCAAACGATAAGCTTCCTCGATCTCATCCTTGGAAACCATCAGTTCGTCCGGTTTTAGATCAGCGCCATCAAATTTCTTTATATATTCCACGAGGGCTTGATTTCCCCTGCTTTGTACATCCTTCATGATTGGCTTCACTTTCTCCATAAATGACTCGATGTCCCTCATCCCTCTCCTCAAAATTGTCTGAATCACCTCTGCGGGTGCTTTATCCAGCTCAATGATTCTCATCCTACACCCTTACCTCACTTGGTTAATCTACATAAAAATCTTATCAAAACATAGTTTGCCGCTATGCTGACAAAAACTTAAAAACATCTTCTGCTCATATTTTTTTGATTGCTATGGGGAGGCTTGATGGTAAGGTGGCCTTAATAACCGGCGCCGGTGGAGACATCGGACGGACCGAAGCAACTCTATTTGCCAAAGAAGGCGCTTTGGTAATCGTGACCGACATTTCGGTGCCAGACGGAGAAAAAGTGGTCAATGAGATCAAGGCCATGGGTGGAAAGGCCGAGTTTATGAAGCTCGATGTGACGGTACCTGAAGAATGGCAGAGGGTGGTAGATGAAGTTATCAAAAAGCACGGAAAGGTAGATATCTTAGTAAACAACGCTGGCATACTGATATCAAAAAGCGCTGAAGAACTGACTCCAGAGGAATGGGAAAAAGTCATCAAAATTAATCTCACCGGGACCTTCTTCGGTTGCAAGTACATTCTGCCGGCCATGAAAAAGGCCGGAGGGGGCTCAATCATCAACACCTCCTCGATAATGGGGATTGTGGCTTTTCCAAACGAGCCATCCTATGACGCGTCCAAGGGCGGCGTTAGGATGTTGACCAAGGCCATGGCAGCGGATTACGCCAAATACAACATCCGAGTAAACTCATTACACCCAGGAAACACCAGAACTAAAATGAACGAGCCGTGGCTGAAGGATCCCCAAAAGGCCAAGGAGCTGATAGGGCCAACGTTGTTACAGAGAGTGGCTGAACCCATTGAAATCGCGTACGGGGCACTGTTCCTGGCCTCGGACGAATCATCGTTTGTCACCGGTGCCGAACTGGTTATCGACGGTGGTTATACTGCCGTTTAATCTTGACGGCACAGAAAAGATGATAAATCAATGGAACCCAAGCAATCCTGAGTAACTATTTGAAAATCAAGTTTTGAAGTATAAAATTCTGGTGGACCCAGCGGGATTTGAACCCGCGACCTTTCGCCTTTTCAGGTTGCCCATGCGAAGCGAACGCTTTCGGCTTGAATGTTTTAGCATTCAATCTGCCGCTGAGCTATGGGCCCACCATTTTTACTTGGTGCGACCCCCAATTAAATTTTTGTTTCAACTTAATGACCTTATATTTTGCGCATTCGTCTTTAAGAACGGTGTTGAAATACGAACAGTGAAACCCGAGGATCTATGGACTGTAGCATGTATTCCTAACATATTTGCCAATTGAAGCATGGTGGTGGCTAGGACTTTTGACTTAGTTGATATCATGGCACGAAGGTACTTTTTCCTATCAAATGCGACGCATCCGTCACTATCTATCAGGCCGGCCAAAACACCGAACAAAAAATTTTCTGCGTGGCCCTCTCTTAAGAAAAGACGCTTGCGCAATTTGCCTTTTTCAGTTCCGTAACCAGCATATTCTTTTAAAAATAAGCAAAAACCCTTTGAGGATACGCGAACTTCAAATCTATTTTCATTTATAGTAATCCATGGTTTCGTGTTTGCTTTCCGTAAAATGGTAATTAATAAATCCCAGATTGGTCGTTCGCTTTTAGCGTTTAAGGTGAGTTTAGTTATGTATGAATAGTACTTTTGTCTAAAGTTAAAACAACCATCGCCGGCGAAAACCCCGACGAGATATCCCTTTTCCCACTCAGACAATCGGCTTTCGTCAAATTTTCCCATTTTGCGGCAGTAGCCTCTGACATGATAGTAGATCGTCGTCTTGCGGAACCCAAACTTTGTGCTTAATTGACTCAATGAAGCGCCTGTTTGTGCACCTTTAATAACCTCACTAATTTGAGTAGCATTTAGCCTTTTCATAGGATTTAAATGAAAACCTTCTGATGTCCTTGCGATTTTGCCAAAGGGGTCACCGAAAGTATTTGCTCTTTCATTTTATAAAACGCGACAATTTTGATAGGTAATTATATTAAATTTCTAGAGGCGTGCAAAATTAAATAGATATTAAAAGCCTAAGCTGTTTGCGTAGGTGCCGATCGACCGCGCACCGTAACCTCTTCTCCTTCACTCGGATACGACGGTCTTATTGTTAACTGGCCTTGCCAATTCGACCGCTTCCTGCACGAGCGACCATTAGTGGCAGAAAACAGACGAATTTTGCACCTCCCCAAGGGCTATTCATAACACATTCTCAAAAAATATTCATGGAGTCTGGTATCCGATGTCAGCTCGGGATGAAAAGCCACCGCGATAATGTTCTTCTGTTTAACTCCCACTATCTTACCCATAAACTCGGCAATAACCTCGGCATCTCCCCAGACCTCCTTGACCGCAGGCGCCCTGA
>JAWCKT010000066.1:380-5081 GCA_038851515.1 Hadarchaeum sp. (SeqCode) | reverse complement strand
AAACGCCTGCCTGCCGGTGACTGAGGTCTTGCCCCTGTTGTTGGCTAGGGCTAATGCCGAGATGCGAGGTCTGGCCGCAGCAATTGGGAGCAGAAATTCTCAGGCGCTGGACGAAGAGCTGAGAAATGCTCTGGGGCTGAGCGCGACCTCCGCCGCTTGATCCAGCTACCGGAATGAGGTATCTTTAATGAATCTATTTCCACTCGAGGAAGGTCCAATAGGCAACAATTTATATTGGTGTGTGCACAAAGAAAAAGGGGTTTGAAAATGGAATACGTTCACGCAGTTCTGCTGCTGCACAGCGCTAAACAACCCATCAGCGAGGAGAACCTGAAGAAGGTAATAGCGGCTGCAGGGTTGCAGGTTGATGAGGCCAGGGTCAAGGCCATGGTCGCAGCGCTCGAGGGCGTCAACATCGATGAGGCGATTAAGAGCGCGGCTGTACCATCGGTTGCCGTACCTACTGCTCCCGCCGCTCCTGCCAAGCCAGAGGAGAAGAAGAAAGAGGAGAAAGTCGAGGAGAAGAAGGAAGAGGAAGCCCTCGCTGGGCTGGGCGCCCTGTTCGGCTGAAGCTTGCACAGACGTTGAAAAGCGGCGAAGCGCTTCGATCGGCCGGTGGTTTCAGGATAGCAGGGTTTCAGGCGCAGGTTGAATTAGATTCCAGACCCGGTTGGAGAAGACTTTAAACTTTGCTACCGATATTTGCTTGACGGAGTGGTGCCGTGAAGGACATTTATCGGGTAAGACTCTTCAGACAGAAGGGGTTCGAGCGGAAGAAGTGCCCCAAGTGCGGCAGGCTCTTTTGGACGTCGGACCCAGGCCGCAGCACTTGTGGGGATACCCCATGCGATGAGTATTCCTTTATCGGGAACCCGCCGACCAAGCGAAAGTATACCTTGGCTGAGATGGAGAGAACTTTTCTTAAGTTCTTTGAGAGGCATGGTCACAAAATCATCAAAAGATATCCTGTTGTTTCCCGGTGGCGCGATGACATCTTCCTGACGATAGCTTCGATCGCGGACTTTCAACCTTGGGTCACTAGCGGTTTAGTTCCCCCGCCGGCAAATCCTCTGGTGGTGAGCCAGCCGAGCATCCGCCTTAAGGATATCGATAACGTGGGCCGTTCCGGGCGTCATCTGACCCTTTTCTTTATGGGTGGCCACCATGCCTTCAACTCAAGGCGACAGAGAATTTACTGGACGGATGAGACGGTCGAGCTCTGTCACCAATTCCTCACCGATGAACTCGGAATAAAACCAGGTGAAATCTCCTACGTCCAGGATGTCTGGGAAGGAGGAGGTAACGCCGGTGAGGATTTTGAGGTGATCGTGCGTGGGCTTGAGGTGGCGACACTGGTCTTCATGCATTACGCCGGTGAGGGTGGGAAATATCGCCCCCTGCCCTTGAAAATAGTGGACACCGGTTATGGAATGGAGCGCCTGACCTGGCTGTCGCAGGGCAGCCCCTCCAGCTATGAGGCTGTCTTTTCCCCGATGATTGAGCATTTATCCCAGCTTGCTGGGGTAACCATGCCTCCCGCCGAACTGCTGCAGGAGAACTCTAGGCTCGCTGGCCTCATTGACATTGAGGGTGGAAGGGAACTCAGGCAGTTGCGTTTGAAAGTTGCCGAGAGGATGAAGATGGACGTTGAGGAGGTGGATAGGCTGTTATCACCGCTAGAGTCCATCTACGCCATATCCGACCACCTCCGCTGCCTTGCCTTCATGTTTGGCGATGGTATAACTCCGAGCAACGTTCGCGAGGGATATCTCTCTAGGCTGGTTCTCAGACGGACGCTGGATCTGATCCGGAAATTGGGCATTCAGAAGCCGATTTCGGAGCTCATGAGCTTCTGCCTGAACACGCTTTATGGACAGTTCCCCGAACTTAAGGAGCGCTCCGGCTACATTCTGGAAGTGGTTGAACTCGAGGAGCAGCGCTACCAAGAGGCCATTGCCAGAGGGACTAGGCTGGTGGAGAGGCTTGCCGCGGAATTATGTGCTAAAGGTGAGCCGCTACCACCGGAAAAGCTCGCCGAGTTTTATGACAGTCATGGACTCAGGCCGGAGATAGTGAAGGAGGTGGCCAGCAAGTTCGGCGTCAGAGTGGAAATCCCGGAGGACTTTGACATCAAAGTTGCCAAGTCCCACAGCAAAAGCCGACATGTTCCCGAGCAGGCCATCCCGATCCCGATGGAGAAGCTGAAGGGCTTGCCGCCAACCAAGATGCTCTTTTATGAGGATCAGTACTTGAGGGAGTTCACGGCCAAGGTGTTGCGGGTTGTTGATAATTTTGTGATTTTGGACCGCACTGCCTTCTATCCTGAGGGTGGCGGTCAGCCGAGCGACATCGGGGTGCTCGAGAGCGATGGAATGAGGGTCGAGGTCCAGAATGTCTTGAAGGGCGGCGATTTAATTTTACATCAGTTCAAGGGCAGCGTTCTCAGGCCCGGACAGAGGGTCGTCGGTAAAATAGACTGGAGCAGACGGAGAGCGCTGATGGCTCATCATACAGGGACCCACATCATTCTCGGCGCGGCGCGGCGAGTGCTGGGATCGCACGTTTGGCAGCAGGGGGCTCAGAAAGGCACCGAGCACTCGCGTTTAGACATCTCCCACCACAAGAGGATCGAGCCCAAGGATCTTCAGGAGATTGAGCGCTTGGCCAATGAAGTCGTCATTCAAAACCGGGCCGTCAGGGTTGAGTGGATGAACCGCAACGAGGCGGAACAGAAGTATGGTTTTGATCTCTACCAAGGTGGAGTGGTTCCCGGTAAGCTGGTCAGGGTGGTGGACATAGAGGGATGGAACACTCAAGCCTGCGCCGGCACTCACTTTAGGAGTACGGGCGAGGTTGGTTTTATCAAGGTCATTAGGTCGGAGAGGATTCAGGATGGAATTGAACGGCTGGAGTTCGCGGTCGGTGAAGCGGCGCTGAAGTTTGTTCAGTCGCTGGAGAAACAACTTACCAGTGTTGCCGGGATATTGAAGGTTTCTCCAGAGAAGGTAGCCTCAGCCACACAGAAGTTATTTGAGGAGTGGAAGGCTGCGGAGAAGGAGGTGGAGAGGCTGAGCCAGAGGATAGCCGAGCTGAGGCTGGTAGAACTCCGCACCAAGGCCAAGCAGATTGGAAGGGCGCGATTCCTTTCGGACGAGATCGAGGGGGCAACTCCTACCGAGCTGATAAAGATCGGGAGCGTCCTCACCTCCAATGACAAGTCACTTGTGGCGGTTCTGGGCTCCGTCACCGACATGGCGAGGGTGATAGTTATGGCGGGCGAGGATGCGGTGAAATTTGGCGTGGATGCTGGGAAGATAGCCGCCGAGGCCGCGAAGGTTGTCGGTGGCGGTGGAGGCGGCAAGCCTGAGCTGGGACAGGGTGGCGGCCCAAAGGGTGATAGTTTGGCGGCGGCTCTGAAACGGGCAAGAGAAATCTTTGAGCAACAGTTGTCCCTACATTTATAATCGGAAGATCGGCTTCCCGGAGTATACTTGTTCGGTTCATGAAGGTGGGCCTTGATGAGCTTGAAAATATAACATCTGCTGGACAGGGGTTAGGATAAAATTATGAATTTCCTTTTTAATGGTAGATTGTTTAGTTGTAGGTGGCGGTAATATGGTGAACTGGGCGGAAATTGACGCCAAGTGGCAGGCGGCCTGGCGGGAGGCGAGACTCTTTGAAGCTGAGCCCAGTGATAAGCCGAAGTTTTATCTCACGGTTGCTTACCCCTACGTCTCAGGACCGATGCACATAGGTCACGGCCGCACCTACACCGTCCCCGACGTGATCGCCCGCTACAAGCGCATGCGCGGCTACAACGTGCTGTTTCCGATGGCCTATCATTTCACCGGGACACCGATCGTTGGAGCGGCCAAGCGCGTCGCCAGGCGTGAGCCAGGTTTTGTAAAAGTCCTGACAGAGCGTTATCGAATACCGTCGGAACTGCTCAAGGAATTTGAAAATCCTAGGTTTTTTGCTAACTACTTCGCTAGGCAGAGCGAGTTGAGCTATCGAAAAGGGATGGAAAGACTCGGTTTTTCCATAGATTGGCGCCGTGAGTTCACCACCATCGATCCCACTTACAGCAAGTTCGTCACCTGGCAGTATCACCAGATTCAGAGGGCCGGCTTGATCGTTAAGGGCAGACATCCGGTCAAGTGGTGCCCCAACGATGGTAATCCCGTCACCGACCACGACCTGCTTGAGGGGGAAGGGGTGGAAATAGTTGAGTTCACGCTTCTGAAATACAGGTATGGGGACCAGATTCTGCCAGCCGCGACCCTGCGTCCGGAGACGGTTTTCGGCGTGACCAACCTGTGGCTCAATCCCGAGGTTAACTACGTCAGCGTCAGGGTGGGAGAGGAGAGCTGGATCGTCAGCGAACCAGCCGTTGACAAGTTGCGCCAGCAGGGGTTTGACCTCGGAGAGACCAAGCCGGTGAAGATAGATTTCAACAAAAAGGTCGAGGTGCCGTTGATTCACAAGATGGTGCCGATTTTGCCCGCCAGCTTTGTGGACCCGGATAACGCCACGGGCGTTGTCGGGTCAGTTCCGGCGCATGCTCCCTATGACTATGTGGCGTTGCTTGAACTTCAGCAGAACCCAGAAAAACTTCTCAGGTATGGGATTGACTCTAAGGAAGTAACAAGCATCAGGCCGATTTCGCTGATTGAGGTCGCCGGATTCGGTGAGTCGCCTGCC
>JAWCKT010000066.1:0-286 GCA_038851515.1 Hadarchaeum sp. (SeqCode) | reverse complement strand
GTTGTCAGGCGCTTGGGGATTAGGCACCAGAGAGATCCCAAGCTTGAGGAGGCCACCGCGGAGGTCTACCGGAACGAGTTTGCCAAGGGCAGGATGAGGGATTGGGTCCCGAAGTATGCTGGGATGCCCGTCTCCCAGGCCAAAATAGCCGTGCGTGAGGAGCTCCTGGCCGCAAACGAGGGGTCTACCATGTTTGAATTTTCGGCCAAGCCGGTGACCTGTCGTTGTGGCAGTCCTGTCGTGGTTAGGGTTGTTGAGGACCAGTGGTTCCTGAACTACGCGGATG
>JAWCKT010000065.1:293-5124 GCA_038851515.1 Hadarchaeum sp. (SeqCode) | reverse complement strand
TCTCGCCTAGGTATGATCGCTACCATCTCACCCTCATACATTACTCCAATAGTATCGCTGAGCTTCATTATCTCATCCAAGTCACCTGAAAACATAAGGATAGCCTTTTTTTCCTTTTTTTGACTCAAGAAAACGTTATGGATAAATTCCTGGCAGCCCACGTCAAGTCCAGCGGTGGGCTCTTCCACCAAAATAAAATCAGGGTTGGAAGAGAGTTCCTTAGCCAGAAGAAGTTTTTGCAAATTTCCACCTGAAAGTGTCCTGGCGATGGTTCGTGGTGTGGGCGCCCTGATATCATATTCTTCCATAAGTTTCTTTGTCAGTTTGATAATTTCGTCGTAATTCATCATGCCTCTTTTTGAGTACGGTGATTTTTTATAATGGCTCAGCGCAACGTTTTCATAAAGCGTTAGATGCGGCACAACGCCGCGATCCAAGCGTTCACCGGGAACAAACCCTACATTCAAGTTCCGAAATGTTGACGGCGGCTTGTTTGTAATATCATTCCCGCGATACAAAACTTTACCACTTACCGCTTTTCTTAGCCCAACTATGGCCTCAACCAGTTCTTTTTGTCCATTTCCGGCAACCCCGGCCACGCCGAATATCTCACCAGCCCTAACAGAAAAGGAAACTCCCTTTACCGCGAGGAACCCCTTATCGCTATAACTTTTCAGATCCTTAACTTCAAGGATCTTTTCCCCTTCTTTCACGTGAGGTATTTTCACCTCAGACTCGATCTCTCTGCCGATCATGCTGGTTATGATTTTATCTCGGGAAACTTTTTTGGTTGAAAACACGCCAGTAACTTTGCCTAGCCTCAAAACCGTTATCCTATCGCTTACCGCCAAGACCTCTGGTATTTTGTGAGTTATAAACGGTATTGAGGCTATCCCTGAGTTTGCCATTTTTTCCATGCTTTGCAAAAGGGCCATTTTTTCTGGGGGCGAAAGCATGGAGGTAGGTTCATCCATAATCAAAATCTTACTTCCGCGGTAAATCGCCCTTAGTATCTCAACTTTTTGCTTTTCTCCAACGGAAAGCTGCCAAGGCTTTGCATCTAAAGGGACTTCCATTCCAAACTTGTTTTGTAGCTCTTTTATTCTTCTTTCCTCCTCTTTTTTATCAACGAATGGGCCTCTGGAAGGCTCCTGCCCCAAGACTATGTTCTCCCTAACAGTCAAGGTCGGAACCAGCATGCTTATCTGCGGGATGAGACCAATGCCTAGCTCAATGGCATCTTTGGGCGATTTTATCTTGACCTTTTTCCCCCAAATTTTTATCTCGCCCTCGTCCGGTTGGTAAAGACCATAAAGAATCTTCATCAGGGTTGATTTTCCAGCACCATTTTCGCCGAGAATGCTGTGGATCTCACCTTTTTTCAACGTGAAATCAATATGATCGTTAGCCAAGACTCCAGGGAACCTTTTGGTGATTCCCTTCATCTCTAAGACATATTCGCCGTCTTCGGAAGATTGAGAGGATTTCATCAAAAAATCGACGCCATAAACGAATAAAAACCTATTGGTCCAATTCTCTTGAACTCAAACTGTTTAAAAAAGGATATTTTTACTGGTTCCATCAAGGGGGGAAAATTTTGCCATTTAACCAAGCTTCAAAAGCTTTTTCGCGTTTTCGACCATTATCTTTTCTTTCTCCTCATCAGTGATATTTAGTTTTTTGACAAACTCCACTGATTTTTCCAGCGATACGAAAGGATAGTCGCTCCCGAGCACCACTTTATCCGCCGTCAAGAGCTGATAAACACAAGAAAAAGCGGGTAAATAAAATGACTGGGCCGTGTCAACATAAATCCTTTTGAAATATTCACTTGGAGGCTTGGATATTTTTTCTTTACAATCTGGGTTGATATTGTACTGGTGATCTATCCTGCTTATGAGATAAGGTATGACGCTCCCGGCATGTGGAAGTATCAGTTTAAGTCCTTTATACTTCTCGAGCACGCCTCCAAAAATGAGCCGCAAAACGGCTAGCGTGGTATCAAAGAGAAAACCGACCACAGTTGTCAGCCCGTATTCCCTCATAACTTCACTCATCAGTGGGGTTGTAGGGTGGATCAAAATTGGAAGTTCCAGTTTCTCTGCAACTTCATAAACAGGGAAAAACCCCTCCCAGTCTAATGGTTTGCCATCAACGTTTGAGGGTATTTTGAGGCCCCTCAGCCCAAGCTCATTCACAGACCGCTCCACTTCTTTAACGGCTAGATCTGGATATTTCATGGGGACGGTGGCCAACGCCAAAAATCTGGGATTTTTCTGAGTAATTTCAGATAACTCGTTGTTGCTCTCCTTCGCGAGTTCCACAGCAACATTTTTTCGGAACATATCAACGCCGGGCATGGCAAGACCGAGAACCTGAAGTTCAACTCCGCTTTTTTCCATCTCTTTTTCCCGAAAACTCAAATCATACATTCTCTCGTCAAATGGATAGGCCAAACCGTTTCCATAAAAGATTAAATAGCCGCTGCCTTTTTTCTCTATTCTCGGCACACCGTGGAATTTCAACAGACGATTCAGATAGCCCTTGGTGATTATCTCAGCATGAACATCAATGATCATAAAAATTTACCCTTGGATGATGCCTCTCTTTATCAGATCCTCGGCAACGTCCTTTAGGCCCAGCTCCTCCAACTTCGTCTTGGTCGGGTGTCCGGTTTTAACGTCCCAGCCTCTCAGCTCGTAGTACCTGTCCTTAAGCCTTTCAAAGGTTTCTCTATCCAAGCGCTTAATTTTTGATTCAATTGGATCGGTGAAGAATTTGTCGGGAAAGTTGTCGTCATCCCTAGTCAGGCCGCACTTGGAGTTGAAAGCCCTTTCGACGTTGTATATTCTCTCGCCTATTTTCAATAATCCTTCAGCAGTATAGCTCAGACCAGTCACCGCATACATCCACTCCGCATATTCAGGTAAGCCAAAACTATCCTCACTCTGCGTCCAAGTCACGTTTTTACAAACCGCCAGCGAATCTATGACCGCGTTCATGTTTTCAAAGAATATCACCGCCTCAGGTTTATTCTCAGTGCTGCTGTCATCGGCAAAGTTGTATTCAACTCCTGCCCACTTTCCATAGGCATTGCTGAGAGGCATGCCTTTGAGATGATCCGAACCCCTCGTTGAAGTAGCATGAGAAAGCGCCGTCCCCCACCCGGTCCTCGGGTCTATTTCCATTCTTCCACCTTTCACCTGGTGGGCAAACTTCTCAGTGCCCTTGCCAAATTTCCTCGCGGCTAGTCGGGTGCCTTCGGCGAGCAAATCTCCAAAACCCTCGCGGCGAACTATCTTGTCTAACATAGCTAACGCGGCTTCCTGATTGCCCCACTCGAGCTTTATACCTCCAGTGTCCTTCTCTGAGATCAAGCCTCGCTCCCAGAGTTCCATAGCCCATGCGATGGCGTACGCAGGACCATCACAGTCAATGCCCAACCTGTTGGTCTCCACTGCCCATTTCAGCACAAAATTCAAATCAAATATTCCCATCATGTAACCATCAATCATCTGATTGTATTCATAACCCTCCCCTACCACATCCTTAAAAGGTCCCTCCAACCCTCGGAGTACATGGCTGCAATGCATCTGACAGTTAAAGCATCCTTTCCATCTAACTATGTGCTTGGCAAACGCTTCATGATCCACTTTGGGAAATTCTGATGGAGGTACTCTGGGAAGGGTAAAGTTCTTAGTGGGATTGGACTTCTGCTTTTCATTTCTCAGCCAAGTAAGCCAAGGCTTTCCATAGTAGCTGTACCACTTGTACTTCGCCGAACTCTTCATCATCTCGACACATTTTTTGAACAGATCTTCAACTAACTCCGGATGGGCCACTTGGACGCCCTTGGTGCCGCGAACGGCTATTGCCTTTAACTTTTTCGAACCCATGACAGCACCAACGCCTCCCCATCCCGCAGCCCTCGCCCTATCATTCATGATAGCTGCATCCCGGACAAGATTCTCGCCAGCTGGTCCAATCAAAGCTATTTTTATGTCGGGATCGCCAATTTCTTCCTTCAAAATATCGTCGGACTGGAAGACATCCTTCCCCCAAATCTTGCTCGCATCCCTGAGTTCAACCGTGTCATCATCTATCCAGAGATAAACAGGCTTGCTTGATCTGCCCTGAAAGACTATGTGGTCATAACCGGCGAATTTTAATTCCGGGCCCCAGTGTCCGCCCGAGTTGCTGTCGGCGAAAGCAAAGGTGAAGGCACCTTTGGCGGTAACTGTGTACCTACCACCAGTCGGAATCATAGTTCCTGCCAATGGACCGGTTCCAAAGATGAGCCTGTTCTCAGGATCAAATGGGTCAACCTCCGGTCCAACCTCATCGTACAATATCTTTGCGTTTATCCCGGCTCCGCCCAAAAAATTCATGGCGAGTTCTTTAGGCAATGGCTGCTTCACTATTTTCTCCCTGGAAAGATCAACCCTGATTATCGTCCCGGCCCAACCATAGATTTTTTCTTTTTCCATTCTTTCACCCACTCAAGGCTTTTCCAAAATCTTTTTCTCCAGTCTGTTTCTAGCCAAGATTCTGGGACCTACATCCTCTCTTGCAAAGAAAACGGCACCCATTGGGCACACCATGGCGCACCGGGGGTTTCCACCGCAAAGATCGCATTTGGTCACCTTGTTTGTCTTCGGATCCACTATAATTATTGAGAACGGGCAAGCTTCAACGCAGGCCCTACATCCAATACATACTTCTTGGTTTATCAATACGGCACCAGTATCTTTGTCTCTGCTGATGGCACCAACTGGGCATGCTTCCAAACATGGCGCTTTCACGCAGTGTCTACAGACAACCGGAACATCCC
>JAWCKT010000065.1:0-283 GCA_038851515.1 Hadarchaeum sp. (SeqCode) | reverse complement strand
GTTCTTTTCTTTATAATGGTAAAAAGCGCAAGCTAGCTCACAAGTTCGGCAACCCGTGCATCTTCTCTCATCGGTGAAGAGCATTTTCCTCTTTTCTTTAATTTCTTCATCGTTCATGTGTGGAGAATCAATTCTAGACTTAATAAGTTTTTCCTAAATCCAAAAAACTTCTGCCTAATTACAAGTCTTTCTAGTCCTCAAGCAGAAGAAAAACTACAATCATTCAGTGATAATATTTGTCCAAATTAACAATTGTTTTCATCCGCCGGCAAGAGGCGGATAA
>JAWCKT010000064.1:0-5184 GCA_038851515.1 Hadarchaeum sp. (SeqCode) | reverse complement strand
CTCCAAGATCGCTTAATAGCAGCAACCGTGTTCAGGAGCACCGCCGCCGCGACCACTGAAATCCAGATAAAAGCTAGGACATCCATTCCGGAGTTAATTGCCATTTTTCGCAGCACGAGATCTAGTCCCCAGAGAACAGCCGAGATCATAGATAACGGTACCGCGAAGCGCCATTGGTTAGTCTCCTTCCCCCTTGGCATGAAGAGAAGAGACCCGCCCACGACTAAAGCTAGGGAAAGCGGCAGCAGGGGGTTGATCTCCTCACCAATCAGAAAAATAGCGAGCAGGGCGGTCCAGACGGGAGAGGCGTTGCCGATGGTGATAACCTTGTGCGCCGGGGCACGTTTCATGCAGTAAAACAATATCAGGAGGGCAACCGCGAGGCCAAACAGCCCGGCATTTATGGCGATTGCTATCGACCAGATGCTGGCGGTTTTTGGTCTAATGAGCAGGAAGGCGGGCAAAAGTGCCAAGGTCACTGAAGAAAAGCGAATCGCGTTGAAGGTTATTGGGTCCAGTTCCTTCATTACCAGCTTGCCCAATACCTGCCCCAGTGCCCAGAAAAAGGCAGCTCCCAGCGCCAGAGTGACCGGTATGATTTCCGTAGTATCAAAATTCAACTAGTTGATGAGAACAAAAAAGGTTTATTTTAAAAGATCCTGCAAACTTCGAGTCTTAGAAACGAGTTCAAAATTTCACTTGACGAACCACTTGCCGAGGACGGCCTCGGCTAGCTTGCCGCGAACGCTGTGGCTGATGCTGGGTGAATTGTTGGCGTTGAAGGGATCCATGGCGTCATCCCACCAATAGCCCACCGACATCAGGCAGTTGATGTAGTTCTTTCCTTCCAGAGCCCTGAGCAGAGCTTCGTAGGCATCGGCCTGTTGTTGCCAGTCACGGATCAGGTCAGGGTGAACATCACTGGGCTCGACCCACTTCATTCTGATGGCCCCAACATAGCTCTGAAACTGGACATGGAGCATCACCTTCTTACCGTAGGCTTTTGCGGCTGGTTCTATTCGCTTGGTAAGGGCTTCCTCAAAGACAACCTGCATCTCAGCTATAGTGGGTCGGTCAGAGTCTGTGATGTGAAGCCCGGTTAAATCGACGTAGATGAAATCAGCCGCGTCCCACATGGTCAGAAATTCCAGCGATGAGGGTTCGTTGACATCTAGTATATCGATCAGACCAATGGTTACCTCTCCATTATAGACCAGCCTCACTTTATCAACCAATTCACGGATTTTCTCCGAGGTGTAAGCAAAGTCATCCCCCTCGTTCCACATATCCCCTCTGGGTCTGACCTGAAGTGCATCGACTCCAGCCGCTTGACATTTCTCTGCTTCCTCCACCATCAAATCGGTCCACCTCTCCCAGGCCACATCGAGCCATTCCCTAGTGCGCACCTTGCTCCGGTTGGCCAGAGAGACATCGACATCTTCGGTCCATACTGTGCCGATGTTTACGATTACTTTCATACCCAGTGAGTGAGCCTTTTGAACGAATCTATTCATCTCCTCCTGGGTAATCGTGTTTACTGGTCTGAGTCCAGTACCCATGAATCTTATCTCCATAAGCGGGTCTAAGGCAGTATACTCAGCGAAGTCTGTAATTAACACCCACGACACGTTCATCTTTTCCTTCATCCTTTCCATCGATGGTCCCGCGGCGTCCGAGGTGTTCTCAAACCCGATCTTGTTGTAGTTAATACCCCACAAGTCAAAGAAACCCTGACCTAATTCCAAGTCAGGGGCAAGACCGTTGTTTATGTAGGGGATGAAATCGAAGACCTTTTGGTAGTTCATCTCCTCGGCGTTGGGCCAATCGGGCATATTGCGGCTTTCGTAGATTCTCTTGCTCTTAACCACAGTAATTGAGCCACCGACCCCGGTCGGACTTCCATTTTTCAAGTAGCTGTAGCTAAGGGAATCCCCTGAGGTCGCGTTTTTCAGGTAGGCCCAAGTCACCTCATTCACCCGCTGCATTGGGAAAGGACCATCGCCATCAACTTTTATGGAAAATTCGCTTTCGGCTTGGTCGTAGGGAACGGTCAGGGTGAACTTTACGGTGACGGGCTCTCTTCCCGCTCTGGTTAGGATGAAATCCTTCTGGACGGGATTTATGCTTACATGAATAGTATCGATTTCGGTATTGTAGCCCTCTTTCTCGACTATGATTTCAAAGTCCCTTTCCTCCCTAGCCACCTCAAATTCATAATAGCCAGTGGCGTCGGTGGTCGTCAGCAGCCCCGCCATACCGCCTAAGTGAACGGTGGCCCCAGATATTGGGTTGCCGGCTTCATCGCGAACGTAGCCCGTGACATTAGCCCGGGGATTTCTCGTCAACGTGGTCGTCGTCGCGGAGGTGGTTTGGGGTGGCGATGTTGGAACACCACCGGTTATCAAAAAGAAGCCAATACCTCCAACTGCAATGATAATCACGATCACGAGCGGTAAAATCATCTTTGAGTTTATCTTCCCACCAGCTTCCAATAGCCTGTTATTTTTTTCGTTATAAAACTTCGCCATTCTTTCTGATTTTGGGGTCCCAGCGGGCTAAAGGTATTTAGAAGGTAGCGGTGATTTTAGTTGGGGTTTGAGTTCATGTCACAAGCCGAGTTACCTCCACCACCCCCTCCAGCAGCTGCGCCTTCGAAGAACTTTGTGACCATAGTGATCGGCCTGTCTTTAGTTGCCATCGGTGCCATACTGATCAATCAGGGAATGAACACGGTTCAGACCGAGATGGCCCTGATAGTCGGAGTCGGATTAATCGCGGCGGGTGGGCTTCTCGTTTTTGCCGGTGCCAGCAGGGTTTGCCAGAAAACTTGGGTCAACCTCGGCTTGCTCGTGGTCGGGATTTGTCTGCTGGTCGCTAGCGGGACGCAGCTCTCCACGAACTGGAGCAAGGCCATCTACGGCATCGTTTTAACCGTCGTGGGCATAGCCATGATAGTTGCCGGAGTCTCAATTGCGAAGAATGGCTGGGAAAAATTCACGAAGAAATAGTCCATTTCCCGACTCAGATTTTAGTCCGACTACCAAAGCGGCAATTTTACCGAAATCAGTTCACAGTCTGGTAAATCTAAGTTCTGGCATGACATAGCTATGTCACCCCAAGGATCAACCATAAATGTAAAGACGGTGAGCTTGATGGGGTCAAAACACAGCTGAGTAAGCGAAGGTTGTGGAATTTTAATTTCAGACCTTTAGGCGGTTAAAACAGTTACTTGAACTCCACATTCAGGAAGGGCAAGATAAAAACTTAAATATGAGGCTTGAAACTATTAATAAAAAGGTGATTTGTTTGCGGTCATGGAAGCGGATTTCGTTGGCGACGGTTTCGTTGCTGGCGATGGTCTTATTTTTTAACGCATATTTGGCTTCCGCCTCCCCCGGGGAAGTGAGGATCACTACTTCTTTTCCACGAATTGAGGTTAACCCTGGGCAGAATATCCAGCTCTCCGTGAACCTAAGTAACCTCAGCTCGGAATACCAGACGATCAGCTTGGAGGTCTCGGCTCCGGAGGGCTGGCAAGCGACCTTGAAGAGCGGTGGTTACTTGGTCAAAATGGTTACATTAGGACCTTTTGACAATCAGCCCATCTCCCTCACGATAACCCAGCCAACTGGCGTGAGCCTCGGCACCTACACCGTAGTGATCAAGGCGTTGGATGGTTCGGGTAATGTGGTAGATTCCTTGAACGTCATCATCGATGTAGCTGAGGTTTCGCCACTGGGGTTGACCCTGAGCACCACCAGCCCGTCCATCGAGGGGCCGGCGGGAAAGAGCTTCCAGTTCTCGGTTGATCTGGTGAATGAAACTGGGGAGGAGCGTGACATCGACCTCTCCTATCTTGCTCCGACCAACTGGACCGTTACCTTTTCTCCAGGTTATGAATCGACGCTGATACGCGCGATTCACATGAAAGCTGGGGAAAGAAAGACATTGAGAATAACAGTTACCCCGGCTTCAACAGCCGATGCTGGGGAGTATTCGATTACAGTTCTGGCAACATCTGGCGCCTACAGCCAGTCCTTGGATCTAAAAGCGATAATTACTGGAACCTACACCATGGACCTATCAACTTCTGATGGTCTCTTGAATTTGAATGCTCCGCAGGGGGAGGCCACCATAGTCACTCTTGTTGTTAGTAACACGGGTTCCGGGACCTTGGAAAAGGTGAGCTTTAGGTCCAGCGGTCCCAGCGGGTGGGAGATCAAGTTCGACCCTGACAAGATTGATGCCGTACTGCCCGGTTCCTCCGTCCAGGTGGCGGTAAGCGTAAAACCGCCCGCCGACGCGATACCGGGGGACTACAGCCTAAGAATTACCGCGTCAACTAGCGGCACCAACTCTGTTTCTAAAACGCTTGAGCTCAGAGTCACTGTTTTGGGCTCGATGGTGTGGGGCCTAGTTGGGTTGGTCATAATCATAGTCGTCGTGTTGGGGTTGGTCTTCATATTCTGGCGCTTGGGCAGAAGGTAGTCATATGGACCAGATCTTGGCCATAGAGACCCACGACCTGACCAAGAAGTACAACGATTTTATCGCAGTCGACCAGTTGAACCTCTCGATAAGGCCGGGCGAGCTCTTTGGGATGTTGGGCCCGAATGGAGCCGGCAAGACCACAACCGTTTTAATGCTGCTGGGACTCACCGAGCCGTCAGCCGGAACCTGCAGGGTTTTCGGTCATGACCCCTTCAGGGAGCCGCTTAAGGTCAAGAGCATCACCGGCTATCTGGCCGAGAGAATGGGTCTTTATGAGGACCTAACGCCGGAGCAGAATCTGAGGTACATCACCAAGCTGAACCAGATCCCTGAGGAGGAAGCGCGCAAGCGCATCAAGGAGGCTTTAGCCAGCGTTGGGGCAACCGATTACGCCGACGTTAAAGTGGGAAAACTTTCGCGTGGGATGAGGCAGAGGGTTGGAATTGCCGGGGTGCTGGTGAAAAAGCCGAAGGTGGCCATTTTCGATGAACCGACTCAAGGACTTGATCCTGAGGGCAAAAATGAGCTGCTGGATCTGATGAGGCGCATCAGTAAGGATGAGGGAACAACCGTGCTCCTGCTCTCCCACATGCTCGCGGATGTGCAGCACATCTGCGACCGCATCGGCATCATGCTCAGAGGTAAGATGGTTGCGATCGGTACCATCGAGGAATTGAGGACCAAGACCAAAGA
>JAWCKT010000063.1:0-5229 GCA_038851515.1 Hadarchaeum sp. (SeqCode) | reverse complement strand
ATTATCAACTAGCCCCCGCAGTCTATTTATAACTGTTTTTAGGATTTTCGACGGAATAGGTTTCTAAAATACCGTTTCTCAAAAATTCTAATCTTGCAGCACGGAGTTGAGTTTTGGTCATTTGTTTTGGAAGATTAGTCTGGAAATTCATTCTGTCGACATAGCACAAATTTAACCAATATTCTAAAATTGGTAGCGCTGGAATTGAGTTTGGTAAAAAAGTTTGGTGACGGAGATGAAGATCGGTTTGATATCTGACATCCACTCCAACCTTGCGGCCTTCAAGGCAGTCTTAAGCGACATGCCGAAGGTTGATGGGATTATTTGCATCGGCGATTTGGTGGGTTACGGGGCCGAGCCTAATGAAGTGGTGAAGCTGGCTAGATCAAAAGGAGTCAGAGTGGTGATGGGAAACCACGATTATGCGACGGTCACGAAGGACGTGCGGGGGATGAACGATCGCGCGGCCACAGCGGCGCTTTGGACGGCAGATGTGCTGAGCCAAGAAAACCGAGATTATCTCGCCTCTTTGCCGCACCATCTTGAGTTCAATTTCAAGGGACAGAGGATTTACGCCGTCCATGGCAGTCCACGTGATCCCCTCGGTGAGTACGTGTTTCCAGATTTCTCCAACCGGGATCTGGCCGAGGTGGTGAAGGGGGTGGAGGCTGACGTGATTGTTTTAGGCCACACTCACATCCCGATGAACAGAATGGTGCTGGGAAAAACCATCATTAATCCCGGCGGTGTCGGGCAACCTCGCGACAGAGACCCGCGGGCTAGTTATGCGGTGTTGGATCTGGGCAAGGAAGCAAAGATTCATTTTCGGCGCGTTGAGTATGACGTCGAGTCTGCCGCAGAGAAAATAAAGGCGGCAGGACTTCCGGAGGAGCTGGCCACAAGGCTATTCTTTGGGTGGTAGGGGCGGCAGAGTAGGTGGCAGCGTTTGTGGTGCGGTTTTTGGCTGGGCCTTCAGCTGCTGTATCGCGAGGACCCTTTCGTTAACAACCACATAGTCGCGAATTGACATCACCGCGCTGAAGGGCACCAGAGCATTCCCGCTCTCGTCCCGCTGAATGGTTCCGAGCACTTCCCTTGAAGTCGGCTTAACTATGAGTGAGATAATTCTTCCGTCCTTCTCATCAAAGATAATGTCGCTAACCCTCCCCAACTGAAGACCTCGGTCAGTAATCACCCCAACGGACCTCAACTTGCTCGCTAGGATTTGCACGACTTCGACCTCCGCCATAAGTTCTCTTCAGACCCTTAAAAGGTTTAATAGTGCATGGTGGTGGCCTCTTCGACCGCCCTCTTGCTGAGCCGGTTGGAGAATGATTCGTAAGTTTTTATCATCTCCGCAGTGATCGATGGCCTGACGGTTTCCATAGCTTCGCGGAAGTCCTGCATGCTGACCTCTTTGCCCTTGATGTCCTTTCTCAGTACCAGCATCGCCGCCTCACGACAGAGCGAGGCCAGGTCAGAACCCGAGTAGCCCTCGGTTTCCTTAGCGATCTGCTCGAGATCAACGTCCTTCGCCAGCGGCATCTTCTTGGTGTGGATCTTCAGGATTTCCAGCCGCGATTTCAGGTCAGGGGCCGGAACCAGCACCAGCCGGTCAAAGCGCCCGGGACGGAGCAGCGCCGGGTCAATCAGGTCAGGACGGTTGGTGGCGCCGATGACGACGACCTTTTCAAGCTTTTCCAGTCCATCGAGTTCGGTGAGCAGCTGGCTGATGACCCTCTCAGTCACGTGGGAGTCGCCGAAGCCTGAGCCTCGCCTGGGCACCAAGGCGTCGATCTCGTCGAAGAAGATCACTGCCGGAGCTGCCATCTTCGCCTTACGGAAGGTTTCCCTGACTCCCCGCTCGGATTCTCCCACCCATTTTGACAGCAGTTCGGGACCCTTGATGGAGATGAAGTTGGCCTCGCTCTCTGTAGCCACCGCGCGCGCCAGCATCGTTTTTCCAGTTCCTGGGGGCCCGTAGAGCAGAATGCCGCGTGGTGGTTCAATGCCCAGTCGCTTGAAGGCCTCAGGATACTTCAGCGGCCACTCCACGGCCTCACGGAGTTCCTGTTTGGCCTTTTCCAGACCGCCGATGTCATCCCAGTGTACATCGGGGACCTCCACCAGAACCTCGCGCATCGCGGAGGGTTCAACTATCTTCAGGGCATTGTCGAAATCGCTTTTGGTCACCTGGAGCTTCTCGAGCACCTCGGTGGGAATTGTTTTTTCATCGAGCTTGATTTCGGGCAGGATTCGGCGCAGGGCGCTCATGGCCGCCTCCTTACAGAGAGCCTCGAGGTCGGCGCCGACAAAGCCGTGGGTGATGCTGGCATAGTAATCTAGGTCCACATCCTTCGCCAGCGGCATGCCCCGGGTGTGAATCTGGAGAATTTCCTTTCTCCCCTCTCGATCTGGAACACCTATTTCTATTTCCCGGTCAAACCTTCCCGGCCGGCGAATGGCGGGATCAAGAGCATTGGGCCGGTTGGTGGCGCCGATGACGATGACCCTGCCCCGGGATTTCAGCCCATCGAGCGCGGTGTTCAAGGTAGCGACCACTCGCCTTTCAACCTCTCCCGTGACCTCCTCTCGCTTGGGAGCGATGGCATCGAGTTCGTCGATGAAGACGATAGAAGGAGCGTTTTTCTCGGCCTGCTCGAAGATTTCACGCAGACGGGCCTCAGATTCCCCGTACCATTTGGACATTATCTCCGGACCGTTGATGGAGATGAAGTTGGCTCCGGACTCGTTGGCAACGGCTTTTGCGATCAGCGTCTTGCCGGTGCCAGGTGGACCGTGAAGCAGCACGCCCTTTGGAGGATCTATCCCCAACCGGTCGAAGAGCTCTGGGTGCTTAAGGGGAAGTTCTATCATCTCCCGCACGCGTTCGAGTTCTACCTTCAGTCCCCCGATATCCTCGTAGGTGACGGGTGGCACCTTGAGTTCCTTCAGCTCTACGGCTTCGGGAAGTACTTCCACGTTGGTCATATCGGTGACGAGGACAATCCCGGAGGGGTTGGTATTGGTGACGACGAACTTCACCTCACCGAGTCCAAAGGGTAGCGCCATGCTGCCGAAGATGCTCCCGAAGAAGTCGTCCATTACCTCCGCCTCTGGCGGGGTAGGTGCAATTAAGTCACCTTTTGACACCGGTCTGCCGATCAGGTTGCGCTTGATCACGTCGCCCGGTCCCATGAGCCTGACGTTGGGTTCCGTCGGGGCCACCGTCACAGATTTGGCCTCCTTTATCGATGCCTTTCGAACGGTGACCTTTTCTCCGATTGAGGTGCCGGCGTTGTGCCTGATCATGCCGTCGATCCTGATTATCTCTAGTCCCCTGTCCTCGGGAGCCCCTTTGATGGCGATGGCCCCGGTTGACCTGGTTCCAGTGATCTCGATGTAGTCGCCTTGCCTGAGGCCGATTTTTCTCATAATGCCTTCGTCGATCAGGGCAAAGCCGCGATTTACGTAGTTCTGGTAGCGGTTCTCCGCCACCACCAGCTTCAGCTCAGTTTCAGCCATAATCTCACTCCTCCTCCACCACGAATTTGTACCAAACCAAATGTTCGGCGAATTCCTTAAAGATGCGCTCCACCATCTTCGCGTACTCTTCCTCGATCAATAGGGTGCTGCGGTTGATGAACTCCCAGACATCCTCGGGAATTTCATCCAAGATGCCTGGCGAGTGATTGCGGCCGGATTTGGTTTCATAGTCATAGCCGCAGAGCGCCCGGTAGAATAGGGTGGCCGGTGAGCCCCGCGACTTGACGTCCCATACAAGTAATATTTTTCTCATGATGCTCACTTGTTATATTTATAACAAACGACCCCTATATAAAGCTTTTGTTATATATATAACAAATCCGCAGCCTCTAATTATTACCAGAAACATAATTTTGAGAGGTGGAAAATGAGGCTGGCTTTCATCGACTGCAGCATTGCTGGCGTATCCGGGGACATGCTCACGGCAGCTTTCATTGATGCGGGGGCTTCAGCTGAAAGGGTAAAACGAGCCATGGTAACCGCAGGAAGCTGCATTAGCCCGGTCGAGGTGAAGATTAAACGCGCGGAGGTCAATGGCGTCAAGGCAACGCGCGTAGAGGTTGAGACGGAGGACCTAGGTGGCAGAAGCTATCAAGAAATCGTGAACAGTCTGAAAAAAATCAGCATGCCGGAAAGAGTTCGCGGCAAGGTATTCGCAGCACTGAGGACACTTGCTGAGGCAGAGTCAAGGGTTCACGGCAGACCGTTGGGAAAGCTTCACCTTCACGAGGTCGGGGCCGCCGATGCCGTTGCCGATATCGTCGGGGCATGCACCGCCGCCGATGACTTGGGTTTGTTTGATGGTGAGATCATCTCAAGCGAAATCGCGGTCGGCAAAGGCATTACTAAGTTTACCCACGGCTGTTTACCCATCCCCCCACCTGCGGTGCTCGAAATTCTCAAGGGGAAACCTATCGTGGGCATCGATACCAGTAATGAGCTGACGACCCCCACGGGCGCCGCGCTGATTACCACTCTGGCCAATCGCTATGTGTTTGCTTTCCCACCGATGCGCGTCAGCTCGGTTGGTTACGGGGCCGGAAGTAAGAATTTTCCTTCACCAAACTTCACCCGAGTGTGCCTTGGTGAATCATTGGAAACCCAGGAGGTCAAAGAGATCGACGTGCTCGAAACCAACGTGGACAATGTCTCGGGCGAGGTCATCGGTTACACCATTGAAAAGTTGCTGGATGAGGGTGCTTTGGACGCCAGCGCCGCCCCGATTATCATGAAGAAGGGAAGGCCTGGATTTTTGCTGAGGGTGCTGGCGAGGCCCAAGGACTCGGAGCGATTGGGTAAAATCCTGATGCAGGAGACTGGGACTTTGGGCGTCCGTTTGATACCCGCAGTTCACCGCTTAACTCTGGAGCGCGAGATAGTAAAGGTCGATGTCAAGCTCGCTGGCTTAAGGTTCAGACCTAGAGTAAAAATTTCACGGGAGGGCAACAAAATCGTCGGCTGGAGAGCGGAGTATGAGGATGCCAAGGCCATCGCGGGGCGTACTGGAGTACCTCTTAGAGAGGTCATCAGGGCAGTGGAGGAAGTCGCTAGGAACAAGTTGAAGTGAAATTTCTTATCCTTTTAACGAACTCCATCAAAAGATCTTGCGGGATAGTGCTGAGAAAGTGGATAATTACTGCAGCGCTTATCCTGCTTTTGTTGGTGTTGAGTAGTTTAAACAGC
>JAWCKT010000062.1:0-5232 GCA_038851515.1 Hadarchaeum sp. (SeqCode) | reverse complement strand
GGTGACGGGTTGGAGGTCTTCTCAATTTCCATCATTGGTGGCGGAAAGGAACAGCTGGCCTTTGAAATTTTAAAAAAGAACGCCAAAGCCGTCACCGGTGTGGTTAAAAAGTTCGAGGATGTCATCACCGCCTACTTCTCTGACCTGGATTTCGACCGGGCCGAAAAGCTGGGCCGAGAGCTATCGAAGCTGGAAACTGCAGCTGACAAGGGAAAGAGGGAGTTCATGAAAGTGCTCAGCGGCGGCGCCTTTTTGCCCGCTTTTCGCGCCGACCTTGCCTGGCTGGCCGAACGTCTGGACACCGTCGCCGACACGGCTGAGGGAGCCATGCGTGTGCTCCTGCTGAGAAGACAGCTGATGGAGGCCTTGATCAGGGGCGAGAAAAAAAATAAGAACCTCAAGGAGTGGCGGCTCAGGTTCGCCAATATGGCCAAGGTCACTACTCAGACGGTGCAAATTCTTGAAGAAGCCATCGGGGCGCTATCGACCAACATCAGCGAGGCCACCAGAAAGGCCAACGATGTCGATCTTCTGGAACACGAGATTGACCTGATAGAGCACAGCCTGTTGAACGACCTCTACAACTTCGAGAAATTGCTTGACCCCGTCAGCATCGTCCAGCTCGCCGACGTCATCCGCAGGTCGGCCAACGTGAGCGATCGGGCCGAGGACATGAGCGACACCGTGATTATACTCGGCTTCACTCTCACGGGCTGATTAAATCCCGAGCAACAAAACCGCGACAAAGGAAAGAAGGCCGACCGCAGCCGGCGTGATCAACAAGGTCAACACGATTTTTCCCAGCCTTTGCCGGCTCACCGCCGTCATGCCCTTGAAAAGCCCGGCTCCGACCACACCGCCGACAATGGCCTCTGATGTCGACACTGGCATGCCGAACTGCACGAAGGACCAGACGGTGATGGCGGCCCCCAGTTGTGCAGCGAGGGCGGTGGTGGGCCCAATTTTAGCAATGCCTGAACCTACCGTGGTCATCACCCTCCTGCTGAAGGTCAGTGTCCCAGCCGCCAGCGCCAGAGATCCGAAAAGGGCGACCAGCTGGGGTGAGCCACCGAAAAATGCGTGAACGACGCCTAACGAGGCCCCGACATCGTTGGCGCCGAGCACGTAAGCGCTGTAGGCCGAGGCGACCAAGACGAGGGCTTTCAGGACCGAGTTGAGCAACAGCAAATTTTTGATTCGACGCAGGCTCGTGGTGACAATCTGGTAGATCAGGAGGGAAAGAAGGGCTGAAAAAACGGGGTTCAGCGTCCATGAAATGATTATCGCCCAGATCCTAGATGAGTTCAGACCAAAGACGAGATCGGGGTGGATGAAGTTCATCGCCAAGCCCGCTCCAACCACTGCACTGACCATAGAAAGGGAAACCGACATCGGGAAGCCAAAAAAGGTGGTGGCAAACATCCACGCGGCGGCGGCGATTAGACTGGCCAGCGCTGCCTGAGGAAACATCAAAAAGGGATTTACTCCCGAAGAGGTCGGAAGGATAATCCCCTCGCCCACCGTCCTCATGTTCTTCCAGCCCTCAAGAACCGCGCCCACAATGACAAAAAAGATCACGATTAAGATCGCCCGACGGTACCCCAGAACTCCGCCACCAACCGAGACCCCGATACAGTTGGCGGTGTTATTTGCGCCCACGTTCCAGGCCAGAAAAAAAGCAACGACCAGAACCATGATCTCGATCAAAGAGCTCGCCCAATCGAGTTATCTCCTGAGGTTAATAATTCCCTACAGTTCAACTATCCTCACGCGCAGCCGGTCCAAGTCAAGGATGGCCACGGTCTCCCTTCCCGTCAGGTAGCCGCAGACCTCGCCCGGGTTGACCACCAGCGGCTTCTTGCCGAATACCTTCGCCCGGTGGGTGTGACCCCTGACCACGACATGGTACCTGCCGGACCTGATGACGGTCTCCACTATCTCTGGGTGGGTGCCATGAAGCAGAGCAATCCTCCGGCCACCCAAGCGCAACGAGGCAAAGTTCTGCGGCGGCGGCAGTCCTAGCTCATCGAACCTAGCGGCTATCATCTCCCGGTCGCCATCGTTGTTTCCCCACACATAGTGTAGCCTTGCCCTCAGCTTCGAAAATTTGGGAACCACAAAAGGGGAGTTCAGGTCTCCGGCGTGGAGGACGTGGGTAACCCTGGCGTGGTTAAAAAAGTCTATGGCCCGCTCGACTGCATCCAGCTTGTCGTGAGTATCCGACATCAGGCCAATTACCGTCAAGGAACTCCGAGACTACTCAGCGACTGGGTTTAAATCGCTTTAAGGAATTCCAGAACCACGGCTCCGGATCTCTCAATGGTCTCAGCGTTGATGTGGTCGGGAAGGTCATCATAGCTATGGAGACGACGGTAGCCTCTGACCCTTGCGTTCGGCAGCCTGAAGAACCTCGCGAGCCTCTGCCCGAGCCTGTCCACACCGGCTGTGTCAAAGGTGAAGGTGGTGGCTTGGATGTCGGCGCGAAGCAGCGGAATGTGGTCATGTCCGGCCAAAACAGCCCACCAGAGCTTTGGTTTAAGGCCGAGGTTATTAATGACGACAAGCAGCTTCTGGTTTAAAACCTCCGATGTCCTCGTTCTCCTGATGAGCCCATTGCCCTCGACCACATAGGGCTGGGTGCTGGCTCCGACCATATCCAGGTTCAGAACCATGGTGTCCTTCGGGAGCAAGTTTTCCCTGACGAGTTTCTTCGATCCAATCAACCCCTGCTCCTCGGCACCAAAAGCGATGAAGAATACTGTGGTTTCCGGGAGCGGTTGCTCAGCAATGACGCGGGCCGACTCAAGCATCACGGCCACACCGGAAGCATTGTCCTCGGCGCCCGGAGAGACACGTCGGCTGCTGGCCGCTATGAAGCTAGCTCCACAGACGGGGAGAAAGAAAATCGCTGTCACTGCCCACACCACAGACCACTCTGGAATCAACCCCACCAGTCTCAACAGCAATAAAGCCGTGACCAAGAGGATCAGCGGCAGAAAAGTGAACCTGACAAGGACGTTAAGTCTGAAGCTAATCGTGCAGGGAGCAGAATCATAGTGAGCCGTTAAGGCGGCCCGCTTCTTTGGCGCTTGGGCCTCCTTGACCGCAATTATGTTTTGGCTGACGCGTTTAGGCAACAACCTATCTAAAGAACGCCATAGCCCAACCGCGGCTAGCCAAACCAGAAATGAAAACTCCGAGGATAAAAAAAAGGAGAGGGCAAAAGCCGAGGCAAGCATGACCGCCGCAACTTTAGCCCGGGCCGAGCGACTGACAAACTTGAACTCCTGTACTCTCACCTTGAGCCCGAAACTCTCAAACTGCTTGCGAATGTAATCGGCGGCCTGCCGGTCACCCCGGCTTCCCGCCAGACGTGGGCCGATCTCGTAGGCGAGCTTGTCAATATGCTCAAAGGCCCGTCGCGACTCAAACTCAGCCATATTCCCCCGCATATTTAATTAACCCATAACAAAAACTCTTTACTGCGGGGGTAGCCAAGCCAGGTCAACGGCGCCAGACGGATGGGCGCAACTCAAGATCTGGTTTGGTAGGAGAGATCTGGTCTCTTAGGAGTTCGGGGGTTCAAATCCCCTCCCCCGCACCTATGAGATTTAAGCGTTTTAACAGAAGTTTGGCGGTATTGTGAAGAGAGTAGACAATTTAGTTGAACTTCGGCTTTAGTCTAAGCTTCTGTGACTCAAAAATTTAGGAGCGAAATCCTTTCCTTTTAAAGAATGCTGTCTGAAAGCCTTTTTACGTAAAACATGAATTTAAATTGACTGCTATGCCGAATTTACCCGGTAAACCCGAAATCAAAGTTGGAAAAATTTCACAGATCGGAATTGTCACCAAAAACATTGACAACGCCGTTAAAAGGTATTGGGAAACTTTAGGAATCGGGCCCTGGAAAATTCATCGATATGAGCCCCCGAACCTAACGGACACCAAACTCCGCGGAGTGCCCACAAAATATTCTATGAAAATAGCGCTGGCCAAGGTGGGCAGTATCGAGTTAGAGCTAATCGAGCCATTGAAAGGACCAAACATTTATGAAGAATTTTTGGAGGAGAAAGGCGAGGGTGTTCACCATATAGCCAAATATCAAAAAGAGGATGTGAAGAAGGAACTCGACGCGTTTGAGGCTATGGGAATCAAAGTTCTTATGTGTGGCAAGTGTAAAGGTGTAGAGTTCTATTACATGGACACGGAACCAATTTTGGGCATAATTTACGAGCTGGTAAGAATTGGTAAGGGAGGAGTAATACCTCCGGTGGCCGTCTATCCTCCCACAGAATTGCGATGATCTTCAAAAATTCTCTGGTAATCACCTGATAAAAAGTGAAAACTTACGGCGCCATCGCCTTTTTTAGAAAGATGAATTTTCAACACATGCGCTCAATGATTTTCTTCAGCTCTAAAGCGTTTTTGTACATCTCTGTGTTGTTGAACAAAACATATACCTCCTCATGGGTCCTCTCTAGGCCCTTGACCCTCCTCGCCAGCTCGCTGAGCTCTTCCTTGGTATAACAATACCGATAGTCATATTCGCGTGGGTTCAATCCGTGCAATCTGGTGTAGGCGACCGGATGCTCTGAAACGGGTAAACGACGCATGAGATCAACCACGTGGACCAGATCCAATTCTTGGCAAACCTTCTTGATCTTAACGTTGTTTTCTAGCCAGTCCCCGCGGGGCTCCCAAGCCAAGAAAAGATCGCCTCGGTCAATCCTTTTCAGAAAATTACTCATGTTTCCAATGTTCTCCTCAGTGCATTTAAAGTTCGGCGGGGTTTGAATGACACAAATTTTCGACCCCAACGCCACACAGATCTCCTTCGTACGCTGCCAGGCCTCAAGATTTTCCTCGGTCGGTCGGAGCCAGCCGTAATTTCTTTGCTGCTCTGGCGTCAACTTCATCCCCGCGCGTCTCCAAGTCGGACTTGAGGGAAGGTGTGTAATGGCTTGCCAAGCTTTCACGATTATCTCGAAATCCTTCGGAACTTCATCGCGCCATCGCTGAGCGGTCTTAAGCATCGGCAATTTATAGAAGGTCTGCTGGCACTCGACCAGTGAGAACTTCTGTGCATAGGCCTTCAGCCCACCCTTATAAAAGCTCCACCCGCAGCAGCCAATCTTTATCATCATCTTCTGTATCCGCTTCCTAAAGAAAAAATATCTCGGAAATTTTAAACCACCTTTACTCAAACGCTATTTTAAAGGTCGGAATTGGGCT
>JAWCKT010000061.1:0-5306 GCA_038851515.1 Hadarchaeum sp. (SeqCode) | reverse complement strand
AACCAGCACAATGTCAGCAAATCTGCCTGGGGCAATACATCCAACATCGTCGTCGAGTCTAAAGTGCTCAGCACAATTAATCGTGGCCAGTTGAATCGCTTTGACTGGATCTAGACCAAGACTTATCGCCTTTCTTACGTTGTAATCAATGTGTCCTTCTCTTACGATATCGTTCGGATGTTTATCATCGGTACAAAAGAAAAAATTACGCGGATCTTGGCCATTCTCTGTGATCAGCTTTATCAGATCTGCTAGGTTTCTCTCGCTGGAACCTTCCCGAATCATTACCTTCATGCCAACTCTGATTCTCTCCAGAGCTTCATCCACCGTTACGCACTCGTGGTCGTCTCCGATACCTGCAGAAGCATAAGCATTAAGCTCGGCACCGCTAAGTCCAGCAGCATGACCAACCCTGACTTTCCAAGACTTCTTGGCAGCTATGACCTTCAAAAGATATTCATCCTGCGGTGGAATAACTTTTGACGGATCCAATTCTCCCAGGCTAGCTACGGTCTGCCACCTCATCATTCTAATGACTTCTCTGACACCCAAAACCGCCCCAGTGGTTTCCAAACCAGGTGCCGTGGGGACCCTTGAGGAAATCTGAACATAAGTCTTCAGTGGCGAACCCCAAGCATCCTCAAGCAATGCGTTGATGCCCCTGAGTCCCAGCACATTGGCTATCTCCATTGGATCCATGAAAACAGTGGTAGTTCCACACGGGATAATGATCTTTGATAACTGAGTAGGAGTCAATAGCGTTGAATCGAGATGCACATGACCGTCTAGCAAACCGGGTACGGCATAATATGGGCTACAGTCTAAGGTTTTCTCTGATTTCCCTGAGAATCTCTCGATGCTGGCAATTCTGCCCTCAGCTATGCTTATATCGGTTCTTGATATCTCACCAGTAAAAACGTTGACCAAATTACAGTCCTTCAAAACCAAATCCGCTGGCTGTTCTTCCAATGCCGTTCGAATTATTCTCTTGTATTTTGAAAGCTCGTCTGAACGCCGCTTCAAGTGGCTCCCTTTTAATGTTTAGAAATTTTTGACCACCTTACAGTATCCATTTGTGATACCTAGGCGCCGGTGATCCAAACAGATATTCTTCAACATTGGGGCCGTATGTTGATAGGTTCTTTTCATCTCCATTTATCTTCACGGCACGCTGGGTAAACTGGTAATCCCTTCCTTTGATGGCCACCACCCTACCATCAACCATCACCAGTGCCGGGGCACAGACATCTCCGTGTTTCAAGGCATCCAAGAAGTCTTTAGCAGCTGAACCATGTGGTTTATCGGTAATCACTATATCTGCCTCACGACCTACTTCAATTATCCCGCGGTTCATGTCGACAAACCTACCGAAGTGTCTGGCCGCATTACCCGTAGCCATGGCAACCACTTGCTCCGGTGCCACATTGGTCATAGAAGCCACTTGTGCCATTAACACCCAGAGTGAGCCCCATTGAAGTCCCAAACCCACAGCTTGGTCAGAACCCATCACCACTCTGTCCAGCTGTCCCTTCTCCCTAGCGTACTCCACTATCTTCAGAGCCAGTCTAGTGTTCGATTGAGCACTCAACTCAAGTGCTGTGTCTCGCCGCGTCTTATCAATTATCTCTTTTATCTCCTCCCAAGATAGCGGAGTTGAACCGCCGCTTAGGTGCGCCACCTTGTCCGGGTCTATTTTTATGATCTTATCCGGCGACATGTGGGAGGAACCGGGGATAGAACATGGCGAAGCATGCGCCGAAACATGCCAGCCAAACTCCCGGGCCCATTTTATATACTGCAGCACATCTTCTGGCTCTGAAAGGCCTCCGCCTCCAATCTCAGCTATCAACCTTACTCCAGCATCGGTCATCTCTTTGAAATCTTGTCTGGTCAATCCTCTTACCAAAATCAACGCTCCGCCGACTACCTTCAACGCACTACCGGGCATCCAACGCTTATATATCGTCGCCTCTGTTATCGTGTTGGCTTTTGTAGCAACCGGGTCATCATAATATCTACCAAGTCCCCAAGCATGTAGGCCCTCCGATATCAAGGTGGTTATCCCACAGTAGGCCAAATTCTCCATCCAGTTCATGGCCTGACATATCGCGGAGTAATCGTGGAAAGTTATATGGGCGTGCGTTTCGATCAAACCTGGGATTACCATCATTCCATTGGCATCAATCACCGTCTCAGCTTCGCTGTCCTTGATAGTTTTTTCGTCGCCAATTTTTTTAATCAGACCTTCTTTAACCAAAATTTTTGATTTGTTTAAGGTTGGTTTGTTGATGTCACCTGTAACAATCAATCCGATGTTCTTTATTACAGCGTCTCCTTTTTCATGTTTGAGGGGAAATGGTTCCCTCTTAATTTTAGCCAAAGATACACCTCCAGAGCAAATTTCGGCTTCAATTATATAAATTTTTATTATCCGGAATTACGGCCAAGTAAAATTTAACCTTATTTTAGGCTAGCCGACTTCAAAATGACAATTTCGAGGATTGAATTGGAAAAACGAAATCAAAAACTTAAACGCTTAAGCTTGAAATTACCTTATCTTTTATTTCTCTTAAAACACTACAAAGCGCATCCGACAAGATTTCGAAAATCAACTCTCCCTTGTCTCTACTGGCCTTGGTAGGATCTCCAACGGCCCCGGTCTGAGACATTTCCTCGAAACTCCACGAAAATGAAAAAAGATGGTGCGGCTTTTCGATCAGAAGATGTTTATACCCTGAACTCTTAGTAAATTTACACGGATAGGACTCAGCTATTCTTTCTTTGTTCACAAGATCTGGACGCAAGGCCATCATCTGAGAGGTTTCAGCCTCGCAGGCATGGAAGATCCCCGCCTCACCGCTTTCTCTGACTCTGGTCTTTAAACCTTCTTGAATATCCGTCTGCCACCAATCGAAAACCGCCACAAAAGTATTTGTTTCTCGAGCAATATCGGACGTTAAAGAGCCCAGCAGCTGGACATGGCCTCCATGCGCGTTCACAAAGACCAATTTTTTAAACCCCATCTTGGCAAGAGACGCGCAAATGTCCTTAATTAGGTAAATAAACGTGACGGGCTCCAAAGAAATAGTCCCGGCCCAATTTTTGCTCTCAGTTGACTTGCCAAAAGGGACTAGCGGAGCAACCACAACCGGAAACTCCTTTGAAATTTTCTCTGCGGCTCTTTTAGAAACTTCAACGGCAATGTAGTTATCAGTAAAAACGGGTAAGTGATTACCGTGTTGCTCCACCGTGCCGATTGGGATCAAAACTATATCACATTTTTTTATGATCTCCTTTATTTCTGAAACGTTCATTTCTTCAAGAAGATATTTCACTTCAACCACGTTAGAACTTTTCAAAATTTCCTTATAAGACTTCTCAAACCAAACCTATCTCAGACTAACTTGAGAAGCCAAAAAAGAAAGGAAAATAAATAAACTTTATAGCGTTGTCGGCACAGTTAATTTTCCTGACAGTATATCCTCTCTCGCCTTTGCCACCATGTCTTTAGCTCTTTGTGGAATCTCGGTGTCAAAGTTATAAAACGGAGCCATCTCCATCCCTTTGCCCAACTCAATAGAATATTTGCCCTTCCCATAGTTTCCGGTGTAGATGTCATTAATCATGGAAGACAGGATATCGCTGTAGTCATAGAGGTTGCTGGTCAATACATATCCCGGGGCTAACACTGATTGATCCACAGGATAACCGATGTAGAAAACTTCCTTGCCTGCATCCCTAGCTGCTTTCACCGCTTGAATGACGCCAAGACTCGTCCCATCACCTTGGCAGTAGATAACATCAACGCCTTTTGCCATCAAGGACTCTGCCGCTACTCTACCTCCCTCAGGATCAGCCCAGCCACCAACGTAAATGTGATCAAAAGTTATCGAAGGATCATATGCCTGTGCTCCTGCCTTGAACCCTGCTTCGCCCAACACGATGTGTAGTGATTCCATTCCGGAGATAACACCGACCTTTTTAGTGCGCGACATGGATCCGCCGATTATACCTAAAAGGTAAGCGGTCTTGTGGGGGAACTCGTCGATAACATCTACTTTTCCAGGAATTGCATCAGCGGCCTTTCCCTCATTTATTAAGAAGTAAACCCCTTGTGAAGTCCCTGTTGCTACCGCTAGTATGGCCTCGCGATACTGGAATCCCCACGCCCAAATCCAGTTGTACCCAACCGAAACTAAATCTCTGGCAGCGCCCTCGGCATCTCCAGGCTCCACCAGTTCAACGAATTTATGGCTAGTTATTCGGATTGGTAAATCCATGGTCTCAAGTTTGTTCAGGGCTACCAGTGGAGCATAGTCCCATCCATAGTCTGTCACCGTCCCAGGTAAAATCACCCCTACTTTCAACTCGGTGGGAACCCCTGCAGCAGGGCCGGTAGGACCACCACCCATCATCAAAGCTGCCGCTGCAACCACTACTACGATGATGACAATGGCAACGACGATCGCTACATTCTTACTCTTCATTTTTCTAACCTCCTTTTTAACAAACACATTTGGTTGTGTTGTTAAATTGAATTGTATTTAAACCAATATTAACATTTTTATGTCAAATTTACGCATTTGTGTCAAGAAAGAGTTAAAAACGATTCAACCCGGCATCTGAGCTTCAACTTCCTCTTTATTTTTTCCACGGTGCCGTCGATCGAAAAAATAGTAAATATGCCTACTAATTTCGCCCTCGACCTTTCCACCAGCTTTACCAATGCCTCGATCGTTGCCCCCGTTCGGGCTATATCGTCCACAATAAAAACCTGATCTCTGGGCTTTATCGAACCTTTAGGGATGTAAAAGGTCTTAAACAATACTGGTGAAAAAATCGCCCTCTCTTCCAGAAATTCGATGCCTCCTATGTCTCTCTCTTTTTTAGCCACAACTATTTTTGCTCCAAGTCCATTTCCTATTTGTACTGCCAAGGGAATCCCATCGGTGGCGGCGGTAAGCACCTTATCGATCTTGGTCAGTTCAAACTCTCGAATTATAAATCTCGCTATTAGCTTCTGTAGGTTAACATCATAGTTTACCTGGGTGAGTACGTAGGCGCCTCCAACCTCATTAACTTTTGCTTTGATTATCTCTGAGAGATATTTTTCCTTGAAAATGTCAATTATTTTTTCAGATTTTTCAGAATTTGGTAACATGTGGCCGTTAATGTATCTGCTTAAAACGGTTGGGGGCAAATCGATTAACTTAGACAGCTGCGCGTAGGAATAATTGCTCTTCAAAACTCTCAGTATATCCACAGCCAAGATTCTTTTTCTAACTTCAGCTAAGCTGCTCATGCCC
>JAWCKT010000060.1:0-5416 GCA_038851515.1 Hadarchaeum sp. (SeqCode) | reverse complement strand
GGATCTAGTGCGAGCACAATCCTTGAGTCCGTCCTCTTTGTTATGTCCGATACCAGTTTTACAAACGTCTTGCTCAAAAGCCCGCCCATAGTTTAGTATGGAAAGTCATAAAAAGGTTTTCGATAATCGGGAAGACTATCTCTCTTCGTCGCGGATAATTTTTCTCTTGACCCCTTCCATCCTCAGAATCTCGGCTCCACATCTGCACTTGCCCTCAATCAGGCGGGAGATATCTCCCGATCTATATCTCACCAAGGGCATGCATCTCCTGTTGAGGGTGGTGAAGACCAGCTCACCCTCCTCGCCGGGCTCCAAGACCTCGCCCGATTCAGGGTCCACTATTTCCACGAAAAAATCCGCCTCATTTATGTGAAGACCATCCTGGGCCATGCATTCGATCGACACGGCCAAGCCAGTTTCTATTGTTCCGTACTGGTCGTAGGCATTACAACCCCACACCTCTTCGACCTCCCTCCTGATCGATTCATCAAAGGGAAAATAACTGCAACCGCGGCTCAGAATGATCGACTTTATCCCAAGCCTGTCCAAACCGCGGCCTTCGGCTAGCCCTGTGATCGCATAAATGTAGGGATTCGAGCCGATCAGCATGGTGGATTTATGCTCCACTATCTTCTGTACCTGCTCCTCAAGAAGGCTGTGGCCAGTAACCACCGCCGAAGCTCCGCAGGCCTCCGCGGCCCTGCTGACTAGGTAATCACAGCCCCACTCAGCTTCAGGGGGGAACATTATTTGCAGCACGTCACCTCGCCTCAAACCCAGGGTCCTGAGCGCGGCCGCTATTGAGACAACGATTCTGTCCAATTCATCTTTGGTGTAGAAAACACGTACCGAGTCAATGGTTCCGTCAGCGGAAAATCCCCGAAAAATCTCACTCTGCGGTAAACAGCAGAAGAGCTGTGGCCTTCCGATCAGGTCCCCTGGCTCCGTAAACGGAATTTTGGAAAAATCATCAAATGATTTTATATCATCGGCATTGATACCTGCTGCCGCATACAAGCTCCGGTAAAAGGGACTTTTTGCACCAGTGTACTTTATCACCTCGGAAAGCTTCAACAGATGATATCTCTCAACATCTTCCCTCTTTATCGGTTGATCGCTATCGAGAGAATATTTTCTCATCTCCTGGCTTTCCCTAAAACTTCGATTTATTTCAGAGTGAATCCACTTCTCCAGAAAGTTCATCCTTGGTCCCTAACTTTTGGTTCTATTATCGAGTCCAAACTTTAAAGCATGCTGGTCTATAATGATTACATCAGAAAAATTGGGATAGGTCCAAAAATGAGACAAAAGGCAGTTTCCGTCGACGTGACCAATAGATGCAACCTCCGCTGCCGGCACTGTTTCTTTTGGAGGGCAGAAAACCCAGAAGAACTGTCCATCGAAGGCTGGAAAGAGATCTTTAGAAAGTTGCCTAAATTTCTCTACTGCTCCTGGGTGGGAGGAGAGCCTCTCCTGCGCAAAGAACTCATTGAAACAGGAAAAAACAAGTTCCTCATTAATGAGGTGGTGACTAACGGCACTATCCCAATACCTAGCTGGAAAGATGTCTCCTTCTTCATCAGCATCGACGGCACCAAGCGGTACCATGAAACCATCAGAGGGAAAGGGACCTACGATCTGGCAAGGGAAAATATCGAAACCACTGGAGCTCGTTATCTGCTGCTGAACATGGTGGTGAATTCCCTGAACTACCGCTCCATCGAAAAATTTGTTTCTGAATGGAGCAACTCGAAAGTACTGTGGGTAAAATTCAGTTTTTACACGCCCTTCATTGGTGGGGAAAACTCACTCTTTCTGCCGTTTGAAAAGAGGAATGAAATCATCGATGAAGTTTTGAAGCCGTTGAAGGAAAACTATGGGGACTTCATCTTCATCTCAGACGCCATACTGGAATCGATGAAATATCCCAACTGCCTAAAGGTAACTTCGGACTGTCCAGCCACCAAGCTCATCCTCAGCCTAGACACGATGGGTGAAATAAAATACCGCAGCTGCGGCGGCAGAAGAGCCTGCTACATGGGTGCTGGAGCCATCTGCGAAAAATGCGGCCATATGACGCCACATTATCTTAAGGCAATCTATGAGACTGGAGACTGGGAAATAATCCGCAAATCCATCAAGCACATACCCGGAGTGGTGGCACTTAAGGCAATCAAATCGTTGCTGCCGAAAAACTACCTGAAAAAGATTGTCTCGCCAACAAAGAACTTATGAGGGAAAAACAAACCAAAGATGAGTTCAATGTCAGAAACAATTGGAGAGACATTGAGCCTCTGCCCCACCTGCTTGCGCAAAATACCAGCCAGAAAGATCATCGAGAATGATGCTGTCTATCTCGAAAAAGAATGCGCGGATCACGGCAAATTCAAAACAATTGTCTGGAGAGGTGCCAAACACTACAAGATTGTAAGCAAGTTTGAATCCAGCAGAAAAGGCTCAAAGATCAGGCGAACTTCCGGAAAACAGGGGTGCCCTTTAGACTGCGGACTCTGTCCCAACCACAAGCAGGACACCTGTCTAGTTGTCATGGAGGTGACCAACAGGTGCAACCTCAACTGCGTGGCCTGCTTCGCCAGCGCTGGTGAAGGCTATCTCTACGAGCCGGATATTGACCAGATTGAGAAAATATACCAAATGCTGCTGAAGGGCTCCAGGCCAGTGTGCGTCCAAATCAGTGGTGGTGAGCCAACCGTTCGTGAAGACTTGCCGGAAATAATTTCGTTGGGGAAAAAAATGGGGATAGATTACATCGAGCTGAACACCAACGGCTTAAAGTTGGCCGATGATCTCGAGTACCTGAACCTACTCAAGCGGGCGGGCTTGGACGCCGTTTACCTTTCATTCGATGGCCTCACGCCGGAAGTCTACCGCAAGATCTGCGGTGCGGATATACTTGATTCAAAGATAAAGGCGGTGGAAAACTGCGCCCGTGCTGGAATGGGTGTCATCCTCGTTCCGAAAATCATCAAATACATCAACCACGACCAGATTGGTGGGATAATAAATTTCGCCAAAAAATGGATCCCGACCGTTAAAGGAGTACACTTTCAGCCGCTCAGTTATTTTGGCAGACATCCGGGTCAACCGGAAGATGATGAAAGGATAACCATCCCGGACCTGCTCAACGCCATCGAGGTACAGACAAGAGGTGAAATCAGGACAGACAACTTCATTCCAACCTCCTGTCCCGACGTGCACTGCGACGCAAGATGTCTTTCCGTGCTGCTGGAAGACGGCAATCTCCTCCCCCTAACCAGCCTTTCCAATATCCCGCCGCCAAGCTGCACCGATGTTCCCCAGCTAATCCGTGACTCCGTCGCCAGTCTCTGGAAGCTGGCACCTAAGAGCGAGCCTCCAACCAAGCCGGGCGTGGCCCCGTGCAAGTGTAAGGCGGGCAGCTGGATGGAATTGATCCAGAGAGCGACCGAGAACTATCTGACCATTTCAATGATGGCTTTTCAAGATGTCTGGAACATTGATCTCGAAAGACTGGAAAAGTGCTGCATCCACGTCGCCACACCCGACCTGCGACTGATACCCTTCTGCGCTTTTAACGTCACCTCATCAAGCGGTGCCTCCCTGTATCGACACCAAGTGCTGTCAAAATACGCGAAATAATCTGAGGATACTCAAAATTTCCCATGCTAACCAAACCATAGGCGGTAGGTTGCCAAAACAAAATTTGGCTTATCTTGACGGATTTTCACCAAAGTCGTCATAGTAGCTGGAAAATATCTGGGAGGTGTAGGTAGCCAACTCCCGGGTGTCCCTCTTTGATGAAGCGATTCCGATTTGACTGATGGGAAACTCATTATCACACCTCGGGCAACGGGTGTATTCACAGCCAAGGATGGCCTCCGGACAGCCACGGCAGGCCACGGCCCTCGCATAGAAGATACTGAACTCAAACCCACACTTCGTGCACTTCAAAGTCCTCGTGGCCTTAAGAAGTCGCGGATTTCCACCCAGCTTCTCCAGACAGCCCGGGAGCATAATTATCCCCAATCAAGCCCTCTTTTTCTCGAACAGGCACATGGCCGTGCAGAGCGTTTTGGTGACTATATGTTCCTCAAAAAATCCCGCCCCACACTGTGTACAGGCCATTACCGGCGCCTGCCTCGTTATTCCCAAATAGGAGACATTCATGCTCGCGCGAACGGTGTTTTTGTTGCATTTTTCGCAGCGCCATGGCTGAACGTCGTCAGGGACTAAATCAGTGACCTCCTTTTCATCCATACGGTGGGAATAGGCCGTGACAACATCGACCGCATCGCCCGAACGTTTATAAACGACATAAACCGTGGTGGTCCCTATTTTCTTCTTGGCCAAGTTTTGGTCGTCAAGGATCAGCTTTTGCTTGGTCTCCTCTCCGTGCTGAACGACTTCCCTCAATTGCTCAACCGTGATGCCTCTCTCTTCAGCCAGCTTTTTTACCTCATCACTTATCTTTATCTCGATCATCTTCGATCACCCCTCATACCTTCCAAAATCCCTCGCCGCTCTGACCATGGCGTGGATGCTTGATGGCGGTGAGCCGTGAGGGCACTCGCAGGCCAACCCTGAAACGAAACCATTGGGGCTGTCCTTCGCGGCCAAGATCTGTTCCTTCGCCATCTCATAAACTTGGGTCGGTGAACCGGAAAAAGCCAAGGTGGTGTCAATGTTTCCCATCAAAGTGGCACGCTTGCCATAAAGCTGCTTCAGCTTCTCCAGTGGGAACGGCTTCCTGCCCTCGTATCCGATCTGCATGACAGTAAATGGTGTGAAAATGGTGTCCTTCCACAGCTCCCAGTCCTTGGCATGGTTGCCGCAGTGGTGATACCAGATCTGCGGCCCGGCACCTATCTTGAGGGCCTTCTTGACCAGCTCTGAAACATACTTCACCCCGAACTCCTTAACCTGCTTCGGGCCCAGAAGGTCGCTGCCGGCTACCGTTGAACCGGTCACGATCATGGCGCTTCCATATCTCTCAACCAAGGCCCTGCAGCCGTTGAGCGAGGTCTCCATAAACTTCTGGATCAACTTATGGCACAGCGGTGGATTCCTAATTGTCATCACCAGAAATTTCTCTAAGCCTATGAGCTGAGATGCGTTGGCCTCGGGATGAAAGGCAAAATAGAGCGGAACAAACCAGTTGGGGTAATTATCCCGCACATAATCAAAGGCCTCGACAAAGGAGGTGTAAGTGGGTCCCTTTTTGATCTCCTCCTCACTGACGACCTCAAGCTTGTCGATGTCCTCAGGGGTCTTTATCGCGTTTTCCTTGATGTGTGGAGGCTGGTTCTCCCTCCACTCTAGCTTGTTCCCCATCTCCTGCTCCCAGACGTGAATGGTCGGCCACCAGTGGGCCACAGGTATTAAGTCAAATGTCTCGTGGGCGGCGATGACGGAGGCA
>JAWCKT010000059.1:1057-5627 GCA_038851515.1 Hadarchaeum sp. (SeqCode) | reverse complement strand
AATCAAGGACACCGAGTTTCAGGTCGTCGGCATCATGAACAAAGCTGGCGGCGCCCTAATGACCACCGATGCTACCATTTATTTACCCAAAGAAACGATGAGGGAGATATTCAACCTGCCCGAGGACCGCGTGGACTCAATTGTCGTTGGAGTGAAGCCCGACGCGGATATCAACGAGGTGGCTGAGAAGATTTCCGAGGCCCTGCGCCGCTCCCACCGGGTTACCAAGAACAACGAGGACTTTACCGTGATCACTCCTGACTACGTCAAGAACGTCGTGGGTCAGATAACGGGGTTGCTGTCCATCCTGCTGGGTGGCATCGCCGGCATCTCCCTGATTGTGGGGACCATCGGCATCACCAACATCATGTTCGTCACCGTCTCCGAGAGGACGCGGGAGATCGGCGTGATGAAGGCGCTGGGATCGACCAACCGCGACATCCTGATGCTGTTCGTCTTGGAGTCCGGGATCATCAGCCTCATCGGCGGGGTCATCGGTGTTTTTGTTGGTTTAGGGCTTGGGGAAGGGTTGATATTCCTCTCCCGCATGGCCATCAGTGGCACCACCATTGCCAGCAATGGTCTGAGCTCGCTACAGGCCGGGATAGCCATCATTCCCGAGCTCATCGCCGGCACCATCGCACTCTCCTTCGTCGTGGGTGTCATCGCAGGATTTCTGCCGGCCAGAAAGGCGGCCAACCTGAACCCCATTGAGGCCCTCCGCTACGAGTGAACTTTTATACGGCTGGCTCAAAGTTATTAGTTAAAAAATCTAACTGGGCTTGGTGCTGGCTTGGGGATAAAAATACTGACTCACGGCGACACGGATGGCATCTGCGCCGCCGCGCTGGCCCGACACCGGTTTCCCGACGCCGAGATCTGGTTCACCAGGCCTATTAGGTTGCTGAGGGATCTGAACGCCATCGAGCCAGGCACCGCGGTGATGATCTTTGACGTGGCCATCGATGAGGCCAACAAGGATCAGATCTTCCAGCGGATGCGGGAGCTGGCCCAAAAGGATGAGGTCCTCTACGCGGATCATCACCCTCTCCCGCCCGGAACTCTCAAGAGGGATTTCCCGGTGACGCAGTTTGCCCTTGATACCGGGGCGAGTTCTTCAGAACTGGCCTTCAAGCTGCTCATTCAGGACCCCAAATCCGACATGGACCGCGTCGCCCTCTGGGGAGCCATTGCCGACTACTGCTGGGACACCGAGTTCGTCCGGGGAAGGATGGACAAATACGACCGGAGGACCATCTACATGGAGGCGGGCCTGCTCACCCAAGGGTTGGGGGAAGCCGCCGGGGACTATCACTTCAAGAGGGATATCGTAATCAAGCTCGCCCAAGGAATACCGCCCACGGAGATGCCCGACCTTGTCGATCGGGCCCTGAAAGCCACCAAGAGAGAGTGGGACATCTACGAATACGTGAAAAAACACGTTGTTGTTGAGGGCAATATCGCCATCGTCTACGATCTCCCCGTGGGCAGCCTAGGAAAGGCCGCGCTTTACGCCCTAGGCATCACCGGAGTTGACGTCGGGATCTGCACCCGGGTGAAGAAGGACGACGTGGATATCAGCATCAGGCGCAGGACTGAAAGTAAGATTGACCTCAACGAGATGCTCCGCCACATTACCGCTAGGGTCGGTGGGTCGGGAGGGGGTCACGAAGGGGCTGCCGGGGCCACCGTTCCAGTAAACCTGTTGGAGACATTTCTGGAGACGATAAAAAAGGAGGTTTCCCCCATCAGTGGCTTGGGAACCGTTTAAACGTGTTTTAAAAAAGTTCGACCCACTTTCCCTTGCCCAGTTTCTTGGCCTTCTGATAAACGAACCAGTCAGTGGCAATGTCCTGGATGGCGAGGCCGGTGGAATCGAACACGGTAATCTCATCGCTGGAAGTTCGGCCCGGCTTTTTCTTGGTCACTATTTCACCGAGGTCTGCATAGATGTCGGATCTCGAGATCAGGCCTTTTGCCAGCGGGACGTTGACCTCTCCTCCATGAATCGCCTGCTCCACATCGTCAACGACCACCTTGGCGCGCAGGAGGATGGCCGGGTCGAGTTCCTGCTTTCCCGGGGCATCGGCGCCGATGGCATTGATATGCGTACCGCTTCTGACATACTCGTTCATCAGGATGGGCTTCGTTGAGGGGGTGGTGGTTACTATAACGTCGGCTACCTCAACGGTTTCCTTCACCCTCCGAAAAACCTTCGTCTCAACCCCCAGTTCGTTGCGCATCTCGGCGGCAAAACGCGAAGCATTTTTGGCATCGATATCGTTAATCCTGACCTCCTCTATCTTCAGGACCTCGTTCAGCCCCAGCAGCTGGGTTCTCGCCTGAACCCCGGCGCCAAGCATCGCCACGACCTTAGAATCTCGTCGAGCCAGATACTTTGCCGCGACCGCCCCTCCGGCTCCGGTTCTCAGGTTGGTTATCAGGGTTCCGTCCATGATGGTGAGGGGAGCGCCCGTCTTGGGGTCAAGCAGCAGTATCGTGGCCATGACCGTGGGCAGCCGGTATTTTTTTGGATTTTTAGGGTGAACGTTAACGATCTTGACACCGGCAGCACCCATGTCCTCCAAATAGGCGGGCATGACCCTGAAGTCGCCGCCATACTTTTCAAAATTCACGTAGGACTTGGGCGGCATCTGAACCTTGCCCAGCCCCTTTGCCATGAAGGCTTTCTCGACCGCGTCTATAACTTCACGCATCGAAATTAATCCCTCGATCTCCTTTTTGGATAAAAGCAGGATTTTCATCCTCAACACCGATTACTGCTACCGAGATTAGTTTTTAACCGTTGCGCTTTAGCATTCCGTGATAAGAGATAAAGCCAGGAAAATGGCGCCGGGGAGAGGACTCGAACCTCTGACCGCTCGGTTGCTGTGCCCGGACGTGTCGTCTCTTTTATTGAGGTTCGTTCTTCATTCACATCCGGTTTAACAGCCGAGCACTCTACCTACTGAGCTGTCGGGCCGCAACGGAACCCCGGCATTCCCCGGCATTTTTTACTTTTCCACCGAATTCATAAGCTTTTGCCCAGTTCATCCCCTGCCACATCCGGAGCAAATCGCCTCTACTCAGCCTATCTCTTCAACAGTCGACAGTCGTTGCTCGTGCTGCTATCTTATTCCAAATGGGTTCAAATTATTGAGTCAAAAAATCGTACTGGGGAGTACGATACGGTCTTGTCTTTAAATCCGCCGATCCGTACTGGGGAGTACGATTTCTCGGTAAAAATCTACTGCGGCCTAAAATCGTACTGGGGAGTACGAACTCTAAAAGACTGTTAGATTTGTGCGAGCACCTGAGCAGGTGGGCCAGAGCTGAAATCGTCCGGTTGCTGATCGATAGAGTCGGGTCTATCGGTGGTCTGGCCAAAAGAGTGGGTGTCACCGAGGGCGCCGTGCGAAAGTGGCTGGTTTCCACACATCCATCCAATTTTACTCTAACTTTATTGCTGATGTTGGCCGCTGAAATTGAAAAAGAACGAATTCTCGAGGTACTGGAACAAGATTTTCACAACTATCGAACCGCCCTCACCTATTTTGCCAACCAACTTCGGCTCTGTCCGAAAAACCAAAATAGAGCCACTAACGAGCCAAACACCTTGAAATCTCATCGTCTCGGAGTACCGGCTACGGCCAGACGACGCAACCCGTCCTGCATTAATCGATAGGCTGCCCTCAAGCTAGAGTCATTGTCAAAATTATCAATTATCCTTTTAGCGCTTCTTTGTGGTAACTTGGAGAGACGCCTGACCTCTGCGACCAAAAGTGGCATTGCCCTGACGATATTGTCCACAATGGTGATGTCCGCCGCCCGAGCCGTCCTTGACATTGGGTTTAGGTCAATCGCTACCACCCGCTTCTCGAGTCTCTTCAGGGCCTCCGTTCGGTCGCCGTCCTCCAGTGGAACCAGCACTACATCCGCAGCAGCTATACCTCGCTGGTCAACCTTCCTCCGCTGGCTGTGGACTTCCCGGATTCTCGTGGTAAATCTTGGGTCGATCCCGAGAACCTCACTGGCGCCGTGTTGGCGCAGCCAGCGGGCGATAGCTCTCTCCCTCGCCCGTGAACCATGAAATAAATTGACCTCAAGCTTCGCCCCAGCAACCCTCGAGAGTTCGACCAATTCCTCAGGTACAAGGGCTGCGGCATTTCCGTTCACGGAGATCACCGGACGCTCGGCCAAGACCAGCGCTGCAGCCGCGGCCTTTATCGCTCTTCTGGCCTCGCGAGTAGTCCTTTCACCCAGCAAATAATCAAAGGCCTCCCCTCTCCCATGCGCCGCTAGACCCTCTTCGACGACCAGCCCCATCTTAAACCCATCCACAAGTTTTTTCCTTATCCTCAGGGATTCCGCCCGCGGATGCAGGGGAGAAATTTCATCCATGAGTCTTCCTCCGGAGTCAAATTTAGTTCCTGTCGATATCACCAAAAAGCTTTTTGAACAAGGAGAGAAGGTCTAAAGCGGTGAAATTTAACATGCGGCTATACCCCCTTGCGATAATTCCCTTAGTCTTGTCCTTGGGCGCGATAGTGGTGTCGGGCATAAACCCTGG
>JAWCKT010000059.1:0-1047 GCA_038851515.1 Hadarchaeum sp. (SeqCode) | reverse complement strand
TATCTCACCCTCGGTGTTGCTGGCGCCACTTTCTTGGTCTCCGCGGCGATACTCTTCGCTTACTCCAGAAAATCCACCGAAGCCAAGCAAATCCCGCTGGAAAATTTCTCCCTCTGGGCCGACGTCGGGGAACCAGCTTCGGAGCTGAGAAGGCTGAGCCAAGGAGAAACTTTTGCCGCTGCCCAGATAGCTGCCACTGACTTGGATTCCCTCGCCGCAAACGCTGAACTTCTCCAAGCACGAACATACATGCTCGTGGGTAAGGTTGGTTTTGAATCCGTCACCGAGGAGAAGATGCACCGGCGGGTGGAAGTACTTGTGAACGACATCAACAGGATCTCTAGGTCCATCAGCGTTTCGAAGGAATTAACCAAGGAAGTCATCCCTCAGCTAGAGCAGTGCGCCGCCCAAGCCGAAAGAATCGCCAACAGATTTTTTGAGCTTGAAGAAGGAAAACCAGAAACCATCTACATCTACCTAGAGCCGCTGAGGAGAGCGGCTGAAAAGCTCTCCCGCGACCTGAAGATGGCGGCAACCAACATCTCCAAATATCTACTGTGGGAAGAAAAAGTGCCCGTCCAAGTGGAGACGCCCGCCCCGCTGGCTGCCCCTAGTGTTGAAGCACCTAAGCCCCAGCCAGCACCGGCTGAACCGGAGTCAAAGGCCCCGACCCCTGAGACGCCCCCAAATCCTGAAATATCCCCCGAACAACCGACCGAGAATAAATAAAAGGGTACTAACGTGAAGCCGCATTTGAACCTGGTCTTCATTGGCCACGTTGACCACGGCAAATCTACCCTAATTGGGAGACTACTGGTAGAGATGGGGGTCGTCAAGGAGAAGGAACTTCTGGATGAAGCCGGGAGCTTCAAGTTCGCCTGGGTGATGGACAGGGAAAAAGAGGAAAGGGCGCGAGGAGTGACCATCGACATCGCCTACCAGAAGATCGAGACCCAGAAGAATGTCATTACCATAATCGACGCCCCGGGCCACCGCGACTTCGTCAAAAACATGATCACGGGCGCGAGCCAGGCCGACGCGGCAGTG
>JAWCKT010000058.1:0-5669 GCA_038851515.1 Hadarchaeum sp. (SeqCode) | reverse complement strand
GCTCGTGGTCATCATGGAGAAGGATAAAAGAATAGGGATGTGTCAGGGAAAGATACTCCTAATGGATCGGAAAAGAATTGACTCAACTGGGATTTTATTTTACCGGAGTGGGACCTGGTGGGACAGGGGTGAGGGTGAAACCGACGTGGGGCAGTATGACTCCCATACTGATGTATTTGGCGTATGTGCAGCCGCAGCCCTTTACAGAAGGGAGATGCTGGAGGACGTGGCGATAGATGGCGAGTTTTTCGATCCAGACTTTTTCGGGTACGTGGAGGACATAGATCTCTCCCTGAGAGGCAGGCTCCGCGGCTGGAAGGCCGTTTACGTCCCGGATGCTGTTGTTTACCACCACAGAGGAGGAACCACCTCGGCCACATCCAAGTTTGTGATATATCACACGGCCAGAAACGATCTCCTGCTGATGTTCAAAACTATGCCCACCAGTTTTATAATAAGAAATTTTCCGCTCCTAATCTCTTCACAGATAGGTGAAATTTTTTCACACAGAAAACACTTATCGTTGGTGCTCAAATCTAAGCTGGATGCTTTACATATATTGAGGAAAATGCTACATAAAAGGGACAAGATTTTCGAGAAGGGGACTAAAATTGACCTGAACCAACATACGGAAAAATGCCTTTTCCCGCCTGTTGAAGCTGTGCCTTCATGGCTTTGAGGGCCTCACGAACTCCGAGCGCTTTTGATTTTAACAGGGATGAACACTTAGAGATGTCAAGCGACGAATCCCTCGGCCTTTTAGCAAGCCACGCCATTTCATCAATACTTACTGGATGAATGAGTTTATGATTCAATTCAAAAACTTTTGCCAGCTCCACAGCAAAATCATATCTGCTAATTCGATCGGCACCGGCGGCGTGTAGTATCCCGGCAATATTTTTTTCCGAGATCTCAAGTATCATTTCCGCCAGATTCGTGTTCAGCGTTGGTGAAACATGCTGATCAGTCACCACCTTGACCGTCACACCTGAGGAAAGTTTAGAGAGAACCCATGTTGCAAAATTATTTTTTTTGCCCCATCCATATAGGGCACTGGTTCTGATCACACACCGACTTCCCGAGGACGCCAAAACATGGCGTTCACCTTCCAATTTTGTGTAGCCATAATAATTTACTGGACAGGGGGCATCATCCTCTTTATACATTCCCTTCTGCCCATCGAAAACATAATCAGTAGAAACATAAATCATGTAAGCGTTAATTTCCTGTGCCCCGAGAGCTATTTGTTGTGTAGCTAGGGCATTCAGCTTCAGGGCTTTATCCCGATTAATCTCGCAACCATCCACATCTGTATATGCCGCAGTATGAATGATCACTTCCGGTTTCAGCCTTGTAATAATTGGTCTGATAGATCGAAGTTCGCACAGATCTAACCTTACCGGCTCTCCACGATGCGGCGGCACATTAACATAAGATGCCAAAACCTCATGCCCTGCTTTCACAGCGGCCTCAACTATCTGGTGCCCAAGCAGGCCCGTCGAACCTGTAACAAAGATTTTCAACCTACCACCGAAGTTTCCATGGCGTGGGATGAATGACCTTTTTGGTGACTAATGGTTTCCACCACCATTTGTTTTCCATGTACCATTCCACGGTTTGCTTCAAGGCCTCATCGAAGCTATGGCGCGGTTTCCAGCCAAATTTTCTGATCTTACTAGAATCTAGGCTGTATCGGAAGTCATGCCCCGGGCGATCGTTCACAAACGTTATGAGGTCCTCCTCTTTTCCCATTAATTCCAATATGCGCCTCGCCACTTCTAAGTTTTCGATTTCGTTTCCGGCCGAGATGTTGTAAACTTCCCCCGGTTTTCCCTTTTTTATCAGAAGGTTCACGGCCTCGCAGTTGTCAATGACGTAGATCCAGTCCCTCACATTCTTTCCGGTGCCGTATATTGGTATAGGCAGGTCTAACATAGCACGGATGATTGTCTTCGGTATGAATTTTTCTGGATGCTGGTGGGGGCCAAAGTTGTTGGTGCAACGGGACACCAAGGCATTTACACCGTAGGTTTTGCAGTACGCCAAAACTAGCATGTCACCTGCTGCTTTTGATGCAGAGTAAGGACTTGATGGGTTAAGTGAACCTGTTTCTTTGAAAGAGCCATTGTCTATTTCACCGTACACTTCATCTGTCGAAACATGGATTAATTTTACTCCGTCTGCTCTACGAAGTTGCTCAAGCAAATTGAATACCCCATATGTGTTGCTCTTCAGAAACGGTTCTGGGTTGGATATGCTCCGGTCTACATGAGTTTCGGCAGCGAAGTTGACGACCACATCCACGCCTCTCATTAGCCTAGAGAGAGGTTGAGTTTTTGTGATATCTCCCTTGAAAAACTTGTACCTTTTGTTTTTCCGAAGGTCGCAAAGATTTTTTGGATTTGCACCAGTTGACATGCTGTCCAAATTAATTATGATAGCGTCTTTATCAGTGTGGAGCAAGTACCGCACAAAGTTAGATCCAATGAAGCCCAGTCCACCCGTGATTAAAAACTTCATACTGCACCTCAACCGTGCTTTAAACCGCGCTTGAGTTTCCAATCATATGGGATATCCTTGGTATCAGGTGGCAGTCTGTACTCATCAGGTTTTTCGTAGTTATACAGGGCGGTTGGCACGTTAATCACCATGGCCATCTCTTGACCCATGGCTTTAAACCCATGCCATATCTCCTCTGGAATCTTCACGAGCATTGGATTTTCTTCGTCCAGTGTAAATTCATTTATCTCACCCTTTGTCCTAGATCCAACCCTTCCATCATATAACACGAGTTTAACTTTTCCCTTGATGCACGCCAGATTGTCCTTCTGGCATTTATGCATGTGCCAAGCCTTGACCACATCAGGATATGCCGTGGTAATATAAACTTGGCCAAACTTTTCAAAAAGGTCCCAGTCACTTCTCATGATTTCCATCAGCCACCCCCGTTCATCTGATATCTTTCTCAATTTTTTTGTTGAGACCCCGTCGATCATAGGCTCCCTCTGTTACAGTTTTATATTAGATCTTTCTCCAACAATAAAGTTCATATCCCTTCTTTTTTTAGAAAGGATTATCTCGGAATATCTACCAATTATGCTGTTGATTATCTTCTTTTTCACGTTGATGACACAGTGCTCCATTATTATAGAGTTCTCAATGATTCCACCTTTCAATACCGATTCGTTTCCTATGCTGGCGTATGGACCAACTATCGCGCCCTTTTCTATTATCACTCCCTCACCCACTATAGACGGACCTAAAACCCGTGCTCCTTTTTTGATAATGGCCCTTTTTTCAATTTTAACTTTGCCGGATATGGAGCGTCGATCCTCAACCCTTCCCCAGATCTCTGGTTTCATCTCATCTAAGACCAGTCTGTTGGCATGAAGAATGTCCTCACACGTTCCAGTGTCTTTCCACCATCCCTTGACGAATCTGTAATCTACCTTTCCCTCGTTTTCCATCAAAAGCTGTATGGCTTCGGTTATCTCCAGCTCTCCTCTCCAGGATGGCCTGAGCTTCTCAATTATCCCAAATATCCTAGGCCGGAAAAAATATATTCCTGTCAGGGCGTATTCGCTGGGTGGCCTATTTGGCTTTTCTACAAGTCCTGTAAGTTTTCCTTTACTGTTTAGTTTTGCCACACCAAACTGCTGAGGGTTTTTTACCCTGCAGAGCAGTATTAGACTTTCCAGTTCAGAATTTTCAAACGATTTTACGAAATCAGATATGCCCCCCTTTAGCATATTGTCTCCGAGATATACAACAAAGGGCTGATTTCCTATGAAGTCCTTACATAGACTCACCGCGTGAGCTATCCCAAGGGGCCTCTCTTGATGTATATAGGTTATATCAACGCCGAATTTTTTTCCATCACCGTAATACTCTTTAACTTTCTCCGGATAGAGATCACCCACAACTATTGCGATGTCTTTTATCCCCGCATCCCTCAGGTCCTCAAGAGCATATTGTGAAATAGGCTTGTTGGCCACAGGGAGGAGCTGTTTTGGTCCTGTTTGGGTCAGTGGACGAAGTCTTGTTCCGTGTCCTCCATGAAGGATGATTCCTTTCAAATATGGGCACCGCTCAGTAATCTTGTTGAGGCATTTTAATAATTTTGGTTTTTTATAAGCTCTAATAACACCAGTGATAAATTTAATCAGACGGTAGCATGAAGATTTCGTTCCTCTATCCGGCCAGCGGCATCAGCCCCCATCCAGTTCATCTTGCTTGGGCCAAATCAGTCGGGGCCAAAGTCGTTGAAACTCCCATGGGAATCGGCTTTTTCGACGTGGAGAAGCTAGAGGGTTCTGAGCTGCTGCTTCTCGAATCATTGTACTGCGCGCCGTTCGCCAAGCGGTATAAGAAAAAGCATCCGAATTGTAAAGTGATCTCTCTAATCGCGGATACCAGTTTTTGGCCTCCACGCTTGAGCATCGCCAGAAAAATTTTCTATCGCATGTATTTGGGTGCTGTCGACGGTTTTCTTGCTGACTCAAATCGAATCAGAAACGACATAAAAAACTTCATCGATTGCCCAGTTGGCGTTGTGAGACCTTTCGCGGTAAACAGGTACAACATCAAAAAAAGAGAATTCACAAAAACGTTGCTTTTCATAGGAAACGAGGCCGAGGAGAAAGGGTATAGGCACCTGGTGCGTGCCATGGAGTTTCTGCCAGACTTTGATCTTTTCCTGGCTGGCAACTGTTGTAAGGTGATAAAGACTAAAAAAGAAAATATACATCTTGAAGGCTGGGTCAGTAACCTAAGAGAAATTTTTGAAAAGTGTTCGATCTATGTTCATCCAGCGGATTTTGAGCCTTTTGGCGTTGCTCCGCTTGAGGCCATGCATGCCGGACTTATTCCAATAATCACGAAGGATGTTGGATTGAGTGAGATGTTTGACAGCTATCTCAGCAGGGCATTGATCCTCAAAAGCAATAAGCCCATAGAAATAGCAAATAGGGTTTTTGAGGTCTACAGCTCAAAAGAACGGGGAGATATCGTCAAAAAATGCAAAAAGCTGGCTAGGAGCTGGACCGAAATAAAGAGCATCAAATTGTTCAGAGAATCACTGTCAAGAGTTTTATCAGAAATTGAACAGTAAATAAGTGCTAACTCCAAAAAACATCCCAATCTCCGTGATTTTGACGCTTAAATCATTTTTAGCCTACAGCCCCTTGACTCTGAGACTGAGAAGGTGGAAAAATATCCTTATTCCGCTCGCTATGGTTGTGCCCCTTGCTTTTGAATATGCTGTGAAGAAGCAGTTGACTGGGACTTCACCTATCTTCAACCCCTTCCTCCTTGCCTGAATCACTATCTCCGATGAAACCTCATACCTGTCGCTCCTTATCCTGATGGACCCGAGGGCCCTCCTGTTAAACGCGCGCATGCCGGACTGCGAATCCGTGAGAATCCCTCCGAGCATCAGTGTTATGAAATTGAGAACGAAGTTACCGAGCCTCTTGTGGAGGGGTGGATTGACGAACTGCCTCTGCCCTATCACAAGATCATGGCCCTCGAGCACGCTCACGAGCTGCCTGACCGCTCCGGGATCGTGCTGTCCATCGGCGTCAAACGTCACCGCGCAGTCCGCCCCGAGCTCCACCGCCTTCCCCAGCCCTGTCCTCAAAGCGGCCCCAAGTCCCATGTTTCTCCTGTGC
>JAWCKT010000057.1:0-5674 GCA_038851515.1 Hadarchaeum sp. (SeqCode) | reverse complement strand
TGGGTGACCGAACCGCTTTTACCTTTGATCCTGCCTGCACGCTCATAGACGGTGGCCAAGTCTGTGTACATGTACCCAGGATATCCCCTTCTCCCAGGCACCTCACCTCTAGCAGCAGAAACCTCCCGAAGCGCCTCGCAGTAATTAGTCATATCCGTCAAGATCACTAACACATGCATTCCCTGAACAAAGGCCAAGTATTCGGCTGTGGTCAGAGCAAGCCTAGGTGTGAGGATCCGCTCGATAGCAGGATCGTTGGCCAAATTTAGGAAAACGGTCGCGCGTTCAATGGCTCCACTTCTTTCAAAGTCCCTGATAAAGAAAGCCGCTTCCTCGTGGGTAATTCCCATTCCGCAAAAAACCACGGCGAATCTTTCCTCCTCACCCAAGACCTTGGCCTGTCTAGCTATCTGGGCCACCAGTTCATTGTGTGGCAAACCGGCCCCGGAGAAAATTGGCAACTTCTGGCCCCGAACCAATGTGTTCATGCCGTCTATAACAGAAATGCCGGTCTGAATGAACTCGTTTGGATATTCACGAGCGGATGGATTTATCGGGGACCCGTAGACATCCCACTCGTCCTCAGATATTGGCTTTGGTCCACCATCTATTGGAGCACCCCTACCGCTGAAAATCCGGCCCAGCAGCTCCATCCCGACGCCGAACTTTACCGTCTCGCCTCTGAACCTGACCCTCGTCTTGAAAGTGTCTATGCCCCTTGTGCCCTCATACACCTGAACCACGGCACGGTCCTCATAAGCATCCAGAACTTGGCCATGCTTGATCTCACCATCCGGCGTAGTAATGTCAACCACCTCTCCATAGGCTACGCCGCTGACGCCCTCAACTACCATCAGGGGCCCGTAGACCTCCGTCACCGTCAAGTATTCGCGGCTTTTCATCTTATCCCTCGGTGCTTTTCGTCCCCGCTTCTGGGGCTTTTTTCGTCTTCAATAAGTAATCAAACTGTTCTTTGAGATGCTTCTCAATTCTTGCCTGCTCCTTGACAAATTTTTCCGTCGTGAGCCTTTTCATCCCGGCGATATCATCCTTAACTGGAAGTTTCCTTATTTCTTCCACAGGAACTCCCTGCTTAGCCGCCTCAATAGCATGGTGATAAAAGTTAATTATTATCTTCAACATCCCAATTTGCTTTTCAGGAGGACAGTAGGTATCGATCTCATGGAGGGCGAACTGCTGGAGAAAGTCCTCCCGCATCATTCGAGCCGATTCAAGTAATGCTCGCTCCGGTTCTGGCAGCGCATCGGGACCAACCAGCTTAACTATTTCTTCCAACTCCGCCTCCCGCTGCAACATCGCTATCGCTTCATCACGCAGATCCTTCCAGTCCTCACCAGTTTTTGATTTCCACCAATCCCTGACGTTGTCGACATATAACGAGTAGCTGGTGAGCCAGTTTATGGCGGGAAAGTGCCGGCGGTAGGCTAAGCTTGTGTCGAGAGCCCAGAACACCTTAACAATTCGGAGGGTGTTCTGAGAAACTGGTTCCGACAAATCTCCTCCCGGAGGCGAAACGGCACCGAGCACGGTGACGGAACCGAAACGCTCGTCAGAACCTAAGGTTTGTACACGGCCTGCCCTTTCGTAGAACTCGGCCAATCGAGAAGCCAAATACGCTGGGAAACCCTCCTCTCCAGGCATCTCCTCAAGTCGGCCGGATATTTCGCGCATGGCCTCGGCCCACCTGGATGTGGAATCGGCCATCAGCGCCACCTCATATCCCATGTCCCGGAAATACTCAGCGATAGTGATGCCGGTGTAAACGCCCGCCTCTCTGGCAGCTACCGGCATATTGGATGTGTTGGCTATCAGCGTGGTCCTATGCATCAAAGACTCTCCTGTCCTAGGGTCCTTAAGCTCGGGAAAGTGTATCAACACATCACACATCTCATTGCCGCGCTCACCAGCGCCTACATAAGTGATAACGTCGGCGTCGGCCCACTTGGCGACCTGATGGAGAAAAACCGTCTTACCCGTTCCAAAACCGCCTGGAATTGCAGCAGTCCCGCCTTTTACAATCGGGAAGAAGGTATCTGCCACGCGCTGGCCCGTGAGCAGCGGTTGATTCGCTTCCAATTTTCTTTTAAAGGGACGTGCGCGCCTAACGGGCCAAACTTGCATCATTCGAATGTCCTTTTTGCCGGCAGTTGTTTCAATAACAGCAACTGCATCTTCCACCTTATGCGGTCCATCTGAAATCTCCAAAACCTTACCGCAAATACCTGGTGGAACTAGTACTCTATGCTCAACTAAACGGGTCTCATTGACTGTTCCCAAAATGTCTCCCTCAACAACTTCAGCTCCCCTTTTAACTCTAGGAACAAACTCCCACTTAGTTTCCCTAGAAAGAGCTGGGGCAAAAACTCCTCTTCTTACCATGTCACCAACTTTACTGCGAATTATGGTCAATGGTCTCTGGGTCCCGTCGTAAATGGAACCGATCAGTCCCGGCCCCAGTTCGACCGACAATGGTCTTCCTGTTCCCTCGACCCTTTCACCAGGCTTTATGCCCGCGGTCTCCTCGTAGACTTGGATGGTTGCCCGATCACCGGTTAGTCCGATTATCTCTCCCATCAGCTTCTCTTCGCCAACCCGAACCAACTCATACATCTCTGAACCACGCATATCATCTGCAATAACCACAGGCCCAGTAATCCTGGTAATTTTTCCCACTTTATAGCCCCCATTATTTTTAGACACACTACTTTTATGAGTTTGCCCTTGCACTTTTCTGTCCAAAAAATAACTTGTACCGATTTAACCATAAAATCAGATTCGGACTTATAAAATTCGTGCTTTCGGTTTGCAACGCAAAATAAAGGCAACCATCAATTAAATGCCAGCGTTTTCGGGTAAATGAAACAACCGAAAAGGCCCGTTTGAGAGCTGTATCGAGAAAAACTTTTATTGGGTCCTCCATTAACCATTAGCAGAAGGTGGCGATTTGGTCAACGAAGAACTTCGACTCATATTCGAAGCCGAGCAAAAGGCAAGGAAAAAGATTGAGGAGGCTCAGCAAGAAGCAACAGCTTTGCTCGAATCCGCAAGGAAAGAAGCTGAAAAAATCAGGGAAAAATGCGAGGCCACGACACAGCTAAAAATCAAAAAACTTCTTGAAGAATATCAAAAAAAGGCCGAGCTCGACGCCAAAAGACTGCTTGACGAAGCCCAGCAGCGACAACAGGAAATGATTAAAGCAGCCAAAGTTCGCGCCTCTGATGCTGTCAACTTAATTTTTGATGTAGTCCTGGGGCGAACTCATGTTTAGAACCATGAGGATGCAGCGTTTTCTAGCCATTTTTCCAAAAAGGCTACACGGGGAAGTAATCGCAACGCTCCATGAGCAGGGCATCGTACAATTCAAGGAGGTCGCGGAGCCCGAAATCGGAAGGATGACTGTAAGCGAGGAGATCTACAAGCTTTCATCTCTGCTAAACCGACTGAAAGAAATCCAAGAGTTCGTCGGCCCTTCTCACAAGGTCGTAGAAATCGAAGAGGAAACGAGCGCAGCAACCATAGCTAGGGCAGAAAAGTTGCTGAAAGCTATCGAAACCAAATTCAACTCATTGAGGGATATAGAAATTAAATTGAACGATAAAAAAATTGAACTAATCACTAAAATGGAAGTCCTGAAAAAATTCGTTGAAATAGAATCTCCCCTCAGCTATCTTAAGACAACGGACGAGATCAGAACTCTTGCCGGCTCGGTCGCTGCGGAGCGTGTAAACGAGTTCGCCAACGAAATCAGTGCCTCACTCGATTATAAAGTATTCATAACTTTTTTTGGAAAAGGAAAGAAGAAAAATTTCATAACTGTGTGCCGGACCAAGGACCAACAAAAGCTATTGCCAATCTTATACCGGTTCGGCGTGGAGCTAATGGAGGTTCCACCCTATCATGAGACCGCAGGCGAGGCCCTGAAAAAGCTCGAGAAGGAACTAAAAAGGCTTGAAGAGGAAAGATTAGAATTTGAAGACAAAAAGAAGGATTTCGCGAGGGCAAACTCCGTTGCCATAAATACCACGGTTGAGTTGCTTGAAATCCAAATTGAGCGCCTAAAATGCTCGAAGTTTTTTGGCCAAACCGAGAACACGGTAATAATTGAGGGTTGGGTTCCTAAGAAAAAGGCGGATATCGACTCACTGCTGGCTCCTGTAACCAATGGGATCCATGTCGTCAGGGTCTATGATCCCAAATCCGATGAAGTGGAATTCGTCCCCTCGCAGTTTGAGAATCCAAAGCTAATCAGCGATTTTGAGATTATAACTGAAACGTTCAGCACACCTAAATACGATGAAATAGATCCTACGCCATTCATATCAATAACTTTTCCCCTATTCTTCGCCCTTTGTCTATCCGATGCCGCTTATGGTCTCCTAGTCGCAATTTTCCTGCTCTCTGGCATTCGTTTGACTAAGATTTTCCCCAGAAAGTTGAAAATGATACTTCTGCTGGGATCTGGGCTCACTATCATCATCGGGGCCTTGATCGGTGGATGGTTTGGCATGGCTCCTCTTTGGATCAACGCCATGGAAAATCCCATACCGATACTCAAAATTGCCGTGTTTCTTGGAATATTTCATCTCATCCTAGGTTATTCAATCAATGTGGTAAAGGACATCGTCAGAAAAAAATGGAAACCGATGGTACTCAACCATGTCCCCCACATATTGATCATCGTCGGATTCTTTGGCATGATCTTCTGCGTCCTTGGGATTGGCTTGCTTGAATTCGGGATAAACTTCGTCTTCCCCAAACTGAAGCTCTTCGACGTTTTCAACCCCTTTGTTGCCGCCCCTACCTTGGTCGTTGTCTTCAGGTTACTATTTTTTTCCGGGTTAATCATCGAGATGCTGGGCGCTTCGATTATGGCGACTGGAATAGGAAAAATAAGTGGACCTATCAACGTTATCTACGGATTAAGCTCGCTGATAGCCGACGCAGCTTCTTACACTAGGTTAATGGCGCTCAGCGTGGCAACCAGCATTATAGCCTTTGCGATAAACTATATCGGCATCTGGTTGTACGAGAGCTTATCGCCACCGCTTGCTGCGATTTCAGGGATTTTAGCACTCATACTAATGATAATGCTTGGGGCCATTCTTTTCGTGGCCCATTGCTTCAACATCTTTATTCAAAGTCTCGGGGCCTTCAACCACACCCTACGCTTGCATTATGTTGAATTCTTTGGAAAATTCTATGAGGGGGAAGGCAACAAATTCTCTCCCTTTAAGGTTATAAGGAGATTCACTAAAATAAAAAGGAGGTGATGAAGCTGGCGGTCGAGGGAATCTGGGTTGCCTTGGCGGCTGGATTGGCCATCGGAATCCCAGGAGTAATGGCAGGTATGGGCGTCGGCATAGCTGGGGTCGCGGCAGCGGCAGTTGCCAGCGAAGATCCAAAGAAAGCCTACAAAGCCTTTGTATTCCAGCTGTTGCCTGGAACCCAAGGGATATACGGCTTCGTTGCTGGATTTTTGGTCATAATCGGTGCCGGTCTTGCGCCCAGCAGCGTGATCCCAGAGATGGCCAAACCAGGAATTGTTGGACTGGCCGTCTTGGCTGCAACTGTTCCTGTTATTCTGCAGGGATTTACATCTTATCCACAAGGATTGGTCGCTTCCGCCGGTATTTCTGCCTTCGCAAAAAGGCCT